>CAZUPX010000390.1:0-10332 GCA_964622155.1 uncultured Planctomycetaceae bacterium
CGGCACGCAATTCCCTTGGACCCGCTATCGCTCCAGTGCTTGCTTCAAGTCGGCGATCAGGTCTTCCGAGTTCTCGATACCGCAAGACAGGCGAATCATGTTGTCGGGGATGCCGTAACTCTTTCGTTCCTCGGGCGTACATTCGTAGTAACTCATCACGAGCGGTTGCTCGATCAGCGACTCGACGCCCCCCATGCTCGGCGCAATGCGCGGAATGCGTACCGCGTCGACCACGGCGGCGGTCTTGCGCCAGTCGGCCCCTTTGACCAGAAACGTCACCACGCCACCAAAACCGCGCATCGTTCGCCTGGCGACTTCGTGGTTGGGATGTGACTCCAGTCCAGGATAGGACACGCGCTCAATTCGCGGGTGCGAGCTCAAGAACCGTGCGACAGCCAGCCCGTTTTCATTGTGCCGCTGCATCCGCAGTTCAAGCGTCTTCAGCCCACGTGAGAGTAGAAAGACATTCTGCGGAGAGTTGACGCTGCCCATGATTCCGCGAAGCTTGCGGACCGGCTCTAATTGCTCGCTTTTTCCGATGATCACTCCCGCCAACAGGTCGTTGTGCCCTGCGAGATATTTGGTGGCCGAGTGTAGCACATAGTCAACGCCGGCGGCGATCGGCCGCAAATTGCAAGGTGTTGCTAACGTCGCGTCGATCAGGGTCTCGATGCCGTGTTTGCGACCCAGCGAGACAAACCGGTCCAGATCGACCACGCTCAGGTGCGGGTTTGTTGGCGACTCGCTGACCAGCAGTTTGGTGCGCGGCGTGATCGCAGCGGCCATGGCGTCAAAGTCGCAAGCGGGCACCTCGCGCGAAACCACGCCGAAACGGGACAAGTGCTTGATGCAGAATTCGCGCGACCGATGATAACACTCGTTGAAAAACACGACTTCATCGCCGGCGTTAAGCTTGGCCATCAGCAGGCCGACGACGGCAGCCATGCCGCTGGCGAACAATAGCGCCGCCTCGCCCCCTTCCAGGGCCGCCAGCTTACGTTCCACCACCTTCTCGCTTGGATTGCCGTAGCGGCCGTATTCCTCGCGCGGCAGTTTCTGCTCGATGAACTCGATGACCGCCGCCGTATTCGGAAACGTATACGTCGACGCACAAAAAATCGGGTCGGTAATCGAGTTGGCCGATTTCTGACGATCTTCGCCGCCGTGTACGGCCACGGTGGACGCACCACCTCGATCGATGTGTCCTGGCTCCCCTTGGTTGCTCATGGTTGGCTCCACGTGATGTCAGTTCGCGCGGATTCAGCACAGCCGACTGTAGGTGCAAAAAAAAACCGCGAACCTGCCCCAAAAGCAGTCGCGGCTCGCGTTTGCAAGTTAAACCACCAGGGGGCGAATCGCGCCTCGTGGTGATGGCACTTTAGCAGTCAGGCTGCAAGCGGCCGCAAATCCCAGGTGTCATTTTACTGGGCCACAAGGCGGGATGCAAGCGAATGGATCAGAAAATGACGCTTATGGCGTGCGGCGCCGCTTACGCGAGCCGTTGCTCCTGACTTCAAGATCAGTGACGAGCAGCAGGTCGATAATGTCAAACGCGTCTTCGTGCCAAACGACAACGGTCCGGCCCGTGGGTGCGGGCATGATTAGCTCTGGACTTTCGACCGGTAGTTGTCGCCCGTCAGCCAAGTGCATGATGAATGGTTGGAACGGCTTTGCCCCATGCACTTTTCGAAGTTGCTCGATCGTCATCGCGCGGCTCACTCAGGCCAAGTCGTGGCGTACCTTTCCAAGTATACGGCGTCCATGGGCAGTTGGCTAACAAGTTCAAGGTTGAAATGCGTCCCCCTTCCCCAGAGTATACCGGCCCCCAGCGCGAATCCGACGTGCCACCGCTCCCGACTTGCCGGTTGATTATGATGTAATTGAGCCATTACCGCCGCGCGATCAAACTGGACGGCCCGGCGCGGCCTCGACTACAATGACACTGGTCCGGCCGATTCTTCGGTGGCGGGGCCGCGGCCCGGAGTTGGGATTGATGATGGCTCGCCTCAAGTGCTGGATCGTCCTGGGACTATTCGTCGCGGCACCCCTGATTTGCCGCGCGGCAGCAGTTGACGAGCGACCCTCGCAGGACCACATCGGCAGTCTGGTTCGGCAGCTCGGCTCCGAGTCGTTTAGCCAGCGCGAGCGGGCTACACGCGAGTTGCTCGCCCTGGGAATCGTCACTCGCGGCGCATTAATGGTGGCCACAACCGACTCGGACGCCGAAGTCCGATCCCGGGCCCGGGAAATCCTGGTTACCGTTTCCGACACCGATTTTCAGGCTCGCTTGAGCGCATTCGCGGCCGACCACGACGGCAGCCGGAAGCAATCGATGCCCGGTTGGGATCGCTTCGCTGCGCACTTGGGAAGCACGCAGTTAGCTCGGCGACTCTTCGTGCAAATGCAGCGCGCCGAACCTGAGCTGCTCGAAGCCTATGCCAAGGGCGGCAAGTCTGCCAGCGATACACTCGACTCGCGTTGCCGCGTGCTGATGCAGCAGTTGACCCAAGTCTCTAGCGGCGATTCCGGAGTGCCGCTGGGCACGCTGGCAACGCTGCTGTTGGTCGGCTCGGCCGAGGACGTGACAATCGACGAGCAACTGGCGTTCCAGTTGTACACGTGGATGATTTACCGGCCGGCGTTTCAAAAGAACGCCAACAGCGGCCCGTGGGCCGGCATGATGCGAAAGTTGCTGGGGCTGTGGATCGTCAAAGATCCAAGCCCGTCGGCGACTCCGCAAAACCTGATGTTCGCCGCCAATTTCGAGCTCAAGCAAGAGGGGCTCAGCCTGGCGGGCCGGCTGTTAGCCAGTGATGGCACCACGGTGCAAATCCGGCAATTCGCACTCCTGACTATGGGTCGATTCGGCGGAAAGGATCATATGCCAACCGTCGAGAAGTTCTTGACCGACACAACCAACTGCGGCGCGTATGGCGCGGCGAGACCGCAACGACAGCTCGACGTCCAGATTCGCGATGTGGCGCTGGCGGTTTTGTTGCATATCACCGGTCAGTCGGCTCGCGACTATGGTGCGGTGGCAGTGCAGCCAAGTCCGCAATCCTATTTTCAAGTGCCCACCTTGGCCTTTGCCAATGGCGAGGCGCGCGATGCCGCCCTCAAGCGATGGCAAGAGTGGCGTGCCGAACACTCGCAGCCATAAGACCTTGGCTGTGCTAGTGCCGCGTCGGGATGTCTCCGCGCCGAACGTCCCCCCCGATCGTGAAATCCAAGCTCTCTTGACCCAGACGGTCGAATCTCGGACCATTTCGCCGCTTTCTTGGCCCTGCCCGCTCGCTACTCCTGCCAAAACGACGTAAGGGCCACTGTCTGGCGACACGTGTTCCACCGCCTTGCGAGTGAAAAAGTAAACATGAACGCTCGAGCGCTTCGCTGCGGGATCCTGTTGACTCTCTGCTGTCTCCTCTCCCCGCTGGGCTGCGCTTCTCCTTACCGCTCCGACCAAGGAGCTTTAATGGGTGGCCTCGGCGGTGCCGGCCTTGGCGCACTGGTCGGCAGCGCGACGGGCAACACGGGCGCTGGCGCGGCTATCGGTGCCGGCGTGGGCGCGATCAGCGGCGCGGCCGTTGGCGGCGCGCTGGACGACATCGAGGCGCAGAATCGCGCCGAGATCGCCGCGCGGCTCGGACGACCGGCGCCCACTGGTTCAGTCACCATCGACGACGTGATCGGCATGACTCGTGCCGGTGTCGCCGAAGAAGTGATCCTGACTCACATTCGCTACCACGGCGCGGCCTCGCAGATGCGACCCGTCGACCTGATCACCATGCAGCAGCAGGGCGTGAGCCCGCGTGTCGTACAGGCGATGCAGGCCCCGCCGCCGGTCGCCGAAGCTCCTCCAATGGTCCAAGCGCCGTACGTCGTGGCGGCGCCTCCGCCGCCGTATTGGGGACCATACCCCTACGCCTATCCCTACCATTATCCGCACCCCTACTACCACCGCCCCTGGCGCGGCCCGGGCGTTCACTGGGGCGTGGCGGTTGGCCGATAGGTCGGCTCGATTCGCAAATACATCTGACCGTTGTTGAGGGTGGGATGCGCGGTTAGCATGGACATATCTCGTCCATGCCCGCCGCGTCCGGATCCTGCCTCATGTCGGCCCTTCGAGTCTTGCTATGGTGCGTGCCCGTCGTTGCTTCGCACTGCGCTTTGGCAGCCGACGAATTGGGCATTCGCGTTCCCGAGGGTTTTGAGGTCTCGCTCTACGCCGACGATACGCTGGCGCACGACATCTTTTCGATGACCATCGATGCCCAGGGCCGGGTCGTGGTGGCGGGGCTCGACTATGTGAAAACGCTGCACGACGACGGCGATGGCCGGGCCGACCGGGCCACGCTCTTTTCGGCCCTCCCGTCGAGCGGCGCCCACGGCATGTACTTTGACGGGCCCGACCTGGTTTGCACCGGCGACAACTCGGTGATGCGGTTGCGCGACGCCGACGGCGACGGCACGGCCGATTGCCCGCCCGAAGTCTGGACCCACCTGCGTCACCCCGAACACGGGGCCAATGGCCTGGTGCGCGGGCCTGATGGCTGCTATTACCTCATCTGCGGCAACGACTCCGGCATTTCGCACCAGCACATTACGACCGCGCACTCGCCGGTCAAACATCCTCGTTGCGGCGGCATCGTCCGCTTTTCCAGTCAAGGCAAGCCGCTGGACGTGTTTGCCCACGGTTTCCGTAATCCGTATGACCTGGATTTCGACCCCTCGGGCCATCTGCTCACGGTCGACTCAGACGGCGAGCGCGATCACCACCTGCCGTGGTACGCTCCGACTCGGCTGTTCGATGTTGCGCAGGGCATGGAACACGGCTGGCTGCTGCAAGGTTGGACGCGCGGCTGGAACCGCCCGCCGTCGTACTTCGACAACGTCGAGCGAATGATCGAGATCGGCCGCGGCTCGCCGACCGGGTTGGTCGTGTATCGCCATCGGTCGTTCCCCGCCCATTACCGCGGCGGCGTGTTCTCCGCTTGTTGGACTCTCGGCCGGATTTACTATGCGGCACTAGAACCCGCGGGAGGCACGTGTCGAGGCAAGTTGGAAATCTTCGCCGAAACCACGAGTGATGTCGGATTCGCGCCGTGCGATCTGGCTGTCGGCCCGAATGGCGACCTGTTCGTGGCCATCGGCGGCCGGCGGACACGTGGCAGCGTGTTTCGCATTCACGCCATTGGCGCGGTGGCGGCACCGACCGCGAATCAAGATCCGCTGCTGTCGCTGCTCGACGCCGACCAGCCGCTGAGCAGTTGGTCGCGAGCGCAGTGGGTCCCGCGAGCGATCGAGCTTGGTCGAACTGCTTTCGAGCGCGCCGCGGCGGATGACAAGCTCACGGTCGAGTTACGCGTGCGGGCGATCGAGATTCTCGTTGAAGTTTTCGGCGGGATGGCTCCCGATTGGGCTGACAGCGTGACAAAGGCGCCGCAAGCGGCCATCCGTGCCCGAGCGGCCTGGGCGCTTGGCCGCGGGCCGTCGTCGCCGCGGGCGTCAACGCTGTTGGCCAGGCTCACCGCTGATGCCGACCCGAATGTGACCCGCAGCGCCTGGGAAGCTATGGCGACAGGCGACGAGATTGAGCCGACCCAATCCGCCTCGCCCGATTGGTCCGCAGGATTGTCGAGCCCCGAGCGGCGCGTGCGCGCCGCGTCCATTTCGGTTGCTCGGCGATCTGGCTGCAAGAGTTACGAAGCCTATCGCGCTGCAATGGCTGATCGCGATGTCAGCCCGGCTGAGCAGTTGTCGCGGCTGTGGATTGCAATCCCTGACAATTCGGCCGGCGACCGTCCGGTGGGATTCTCTCGCGACGAATTTCAAACGTGCGTTGAGTGCTTCAAGGTCGCTGGAACCAATCCGACGTTGCAACGGGAAGCCGTGCGCTTGGTGCAAATTGGCTTGGGCGACCTGCGCGTCAGCCCCGGCCAGGCCGAGGTTTACGCCGGCTATGTTGGCAATCGCGCACAATCGCTGGATGACTCGACGCGGCAGGCGCTCGTACGACAACTCGCGCCGGCATTTCCAGCGCCCGACGCCGAGCTGAATCGCGAGTTGGCGCGGCTGCTCGGCATGTTGGCCGCCGACAACGAGCGGCTGCTGGCGTCAATCGCCGCTCAGTGGACCAAGGACAGCTCCGTCGAAGACGATTTGCACTATCTGATTGTCGCATCGCTATTGGGCGCGTCGCGCCCGTCGGATGCGACCACTGCTATCGCTCGCAACCTGCTCTCGTTGAATGCCAAGCTTGATGCACAGGCACAGTTTGCCAGCCGGAACTGGCCGTTTCGCGTCGGCGAGGTTTTTGACGAACTGTGCCGCCACGATCCGGCGTTGGCCGCAGCGATCATCAACAGCACCGACTATGGCCATCGCGAGCATACGCTGTTCGCCGAGCATCTTGCGGGCGACGTGCAGCGGCAGGCGATCCGTCGGCTGTGGGCCGCTTCAACCGCTCGCCAGGAGTCGCCCAGTGCCGAATTAATCGCCCTGGTCGGCAAGCTGCGGCCAGACGAAGCGAGGCCAATGCTCGAATCGGCATGGGACGAGGTGGGTTTGCGTGATTCGATTGTCCTGGCCTTGGCAAAGCATCCAGAAGCCCGCGATCGCGCGAAGTTCATCGAGGCGCTCGGTTCGCCGCAGGGGGGCGTTGTGGAACGGGCGGCCCGCGCGCTGGTCTGGCTGGGCATCAACAGCACCTCCGCCGAAATGGCAGTGGCACTGCAAGCCTTGAAACAGGCCTGCGCGATGCCAAAAGTCACCGAGCCCCGCGCCTCGCTGGCAAAGTTAATCAACTTCTGGACCGAGGAGAATTCCGACGTCGACGAGGATCCCGACCCGAGCATGGCCTACGTCGGCTGGTACAAGTTGTTTGCCGACTACTATCCGGCTGAGTCCGCGCGGCTTGCAAAGAGCACGACTGCCGACGCCAATGTCTGGCGCAACAGGCTCGACGCGGTGGCCTGGGACACTGCCGACGCGGGCCGCGGCCGCACGGTCTTCGAGCGCCGAAGCTGCCACCGCTGTCATCACGCCAGCGGCCACCTGGGACCGGAACTCAAAGGGGCCGTGTCGCGCATGTCTCGCGAAGATTTGTTCACCGCCATCGTCGACCCGAACCTGGAAGTCGCGCCGGTGTATCACACTACGGTCATCGCCACTAGCGGCGGCCAGGTGTATCATGGCCTGGTCGTTTACGAGTCGCCCGAGAGCACACTCTTGCAGACCGGGCCAGATACGACCGTCCGCATCACCGACAGCGAGGGCATCTCGATGCACACCAGCACGCAATCGCTGATGCCCACTGGTCTGCTGGACGGATTGACGGATCAAGACCTGAGCGACTTGTACGCGTTTTTGAAGACCTTCGCAACGAATTGAGCCCGCCATGGACCCAACGGCGTCCAACTCGCAAAAGGCGGCCCCGGCGCCGTCCACGCGATTCGGCAAGGGAGTGATTTGGCCCGCCGTGGCACTGGTGGTGCTCGAGGCGGTGGCGCTGGCGGGGCTGCAATATGCCGATCGAGCGGAGTTGCTGTCGCCAGCCAATGCGTTTCTGGCAATGTTCTCGACCGTCGGATTGTCGAGCATCTTACTCGTCTTGTGGTTCGTGTTTCTGGCTCCGATTTCACGTGGCGTTCGCACTCGCGTCGGGTGGATAGCCTTGGCGCTCCTCGTAATCACGGTCGCCATGCTTCGCATCGAAGGAGTCAGCGGCGACATCATGCCGCGTCTTCGCTTCCGCTGGCTGCGCCATGCCGACGAGCTATTGCCGACTGCTGAAGGAGAATCGACTTCCGACGTCGACCTGACTGTCACGACGCCCGATGACGTGCCCGAGTTTCTTGGCTCTGGCCGACTGGCCACGTGGCCGAATATCGAGCTGGACCGCGACTGGTCGGTCCACCCGCCACGAAAGTTGTGGAAGCAACCGATCGGGGCCGGTTGGGGCAGCTTTGCCGTGGTCGGTCCGTACTGTCTCACCCAGGAGCAGCGCGGCGAGGAAGAGCTGATTACCTGCTACGAAATTGAATCCGGCAAGCTTCGCTGGGCACACACGACTCCGGTGCGGTTTTACGAAACGCTGGCCGGGGTTGGGCCGCGCGCCACGCCAACAGTCCACGAGGGCCGCGTGTATGCCATGGGCGCGCTGGGGCACGTGACGTGCCTCGACGGCGCCACGGGCAAACAGCTCTGGCAGCACGACGTGCTGGCCGAGAATAACGCCTACAGCCCCCAGTGGGGCAAGAGCTGTTCGCCCTTGATTTATGAGAACCTCGTCATCGTCAGTGCGGGAGGCGCCGATGGCCGTTCGCTGGTGGCGTACGATAAACAAACCGGCCACACGGTGTGGAGCGTTGGCGACGACTTCTCGTCGTACAGCTCTCCCACCATCTTCACGCTGCACGGAGAAAAACAGATCGTGATGGTCAATGCGACCACCGTCACCGGCCACGATCCGGTAGACGGCCACATTCTGTGGCAACACACCTGGCCGGAGGAAGGCCGAGCTTCACCCAATGTCTCCCAGCCGGTTGCTGTCGGCGCAGATCGCGTGCTCTTGACCAAAGGTTATGGCATCGGCAGCGCGCTGTGGCAGATCAAGCACGACGGTGACGCGTGGAATGTCGAAGTCCTGTGGAGAAACAATAACCTCAAGACCAAGTTCACCAGCGCCGTCATTCGCGACGGTTTTGCTTACGGCTTGGATGAAGGAATACTCTCCTGCGTCGACGTCAACAGCGGCACGCGGAAATGGAAAAAGGGCAAATACAATCACGGCCAGGTGTTGTTGGTCGGCGACCTGTTGTTGGTCCAGTCGGAGCAAGGCGAGATCGCTCTGGTTGACGCCAGTCCTGAAGCGTATCGCGAGTTAACACGCTTCTTTGCGGTGGACGGTCAGACTTGGAACTACCCGGTGCTCAGTGGCCGACGGCTGCTTGTGCGTAGCGACTTGGAAGCGGCTTGCTACGAATTGCCGTTGACGGCGGAGTGAACGCCGTAGCGGAATTCGCAAGAATTCCGACCGTTTTAGGTATCCAATCGGAAGCCTTGCGGCTTCCGCTACAGGCACCTACTTCATCGGCTGCTCCAGCAGCCAATCTTCCAGGATGATGTGCCGCACCGCGGGGGCTCGCAGCAGGGCCGTACGCGAGGGGAGCAGTGAGGTGAGCCACGGCCGACGCACGGCGCGAGCCATGGCTCGCAGGCCCAGGCTGTTCAGCGAGTTGCCGGTCAACTGGGCCTGCACGTTGTCGCGCAAACGGTTGAACGTGGCTGGAATCAGGTTCGGGTCCGGCCCGACATGGATCACCGTCTCAATGCCCGTGGCCAGCGTTTCGTACACGGCGTCCCACAGCCTCTGCGGGTGATCGATCCACTGAATGAGAATCTCGCGGCTGTTGTGCGTGTTGTAATTGAGCTTTCCAGTGACCAGCGAGAAGACGGGTGGTTTGGGTTTGACGAATCCGCCCGGCAACGTGTGCGCCATGACACCCACGCGATTGGGAATGTTCCTCTCCCACACTAGCGGCGTGTGGACCGGCGGCCACTTATCGGTGTTTTTGCGCAGATAGACCCGCGCCGGAAACACGTCGTGCATTTCCTTGGAAAAGCGATCGATCGTTCCGTTCTGACCCAGCAGCAAGACTGTATTGGGAGCCAGGAACGACGAAATGCTGATGACGCCCTTGCCTTCGGCGTTGATCATCATGCACAGCCGCTTGACCTCGCCGAAGTCCAACAGCGGACCGCGAGAAAAGAGCACCCCCATGGTCACGTTTTCGGCCAGCGCCACGCAATCGTCGGCCACAACCAACGGCAGCCGCATGGCATGCTCGAAATCGAATACACCCGCGGCAATCACCGCCGTCAATTCGCCCAGGCTATAGCCGTATGCCATGCGGGCCTTCTCGAGCCGAAAGTCGAAATGCTCTGCGAGCAAACGAATCTGCGCCAGCGAGACGCCCACAATCAGAGCGAGTGCCTCATGGTACGTCTCGAGCGTCGTCTCCTCGTTGCGCTCGACGCGAGCCGCCAGGTCGACGTTGCGCTTCATCGTGTCGGCGCAGATCTGGCTGGCCTCGGACAGATATTGACGGACCACCGTGCCGTAGACCCGATGCGCGAGCAGCTCCCTCGTGCGGCCCAGGTTCGTGGTGTTGTAGCCACGAAAGGCAAAGGCCGTGGAACCGAAGCGATCGAGGAGAGAAGTGGACATGAAGCGGAGCTATCCTTGCAGCCGAGCGATCGCGCGAAGGGCAGAAAACCTACGTAAATAATACGTCGACAAATGCCGTTCAAATCTAGCTTATTATTTGCCTC
>CAZUPX010000391.1:0-6631 GCA_964622155.1 uncultured Planctomycetaceae bacterium
TTTCGATTGGCGGAAGTGGTGTTCCTGCTACTGGTGATTTACCTGTTGTTGGTCCATGCCACGATGCGGCATCGGCCTTTTTCTTTCGGCCCGGCGAATATCTGGATTCCGCTGCTGATTCTCTGTCTGATCATTTTTTACCACCAGACCAGGGGCGGGATCGGCCTGCGGGTTTTGGGCGGCGAGGCGGCCGGGGCCAGGCGGCATGTCATGTTTCTCATCGCCGTGGTATTTTACGTTGCCTTGCTTTCGCTCTGGCCCAAGAACTGGAACCTGTTTCGCAAAATTCCATTGATTTACATGCTGATTGTGGTCCTCGGCGTCATTCCCGTCATCCTTTGCATTTATTTCCCCGCCATCGCGATCCCGACAGGGATGTTCCTGATTTTCGGAAATCTCAATGAAGTCATGAATTACTATGCCGGTGCGGTGGAGCGCATCGGCTTGTGGGGTTCGGCGGGCATCGCCATTCAATTGTGGCTGGTGTCGCGCTACCCGATGCGGACCTGGTTTCAAATCGAGCGGCTGTGGATTCCCTGTTTGTCGCTGGTGGCTTTGTTTTTCTCGGTGCTCAGCGGCTTTCGCAACCAATTCTTTCATTTCTGTGTGATCACGGCAGTGGCGGCGATCCTTTCTCTTCGGTGGCGGACCATTGTCTTCATGTTTCCGGCTTTGATGTTGGCCTTATTATTAACGCTGGGCAATGGCCGCTGGTTCGAGTTGCCCACGGCGGTTCAACGCTCGCTCTCCTTCCTGCCGGGCAAATGGGACCCGGTAGCCAAGGGCGACGCCCTGGCCTCCAACGAATTCCGTGCCTCCATCAAGAGGATATATCTAGGTGAATATGCCGCCTTCAATCCCTGGTTCGGCAATGGGTATAAAATGGCATCCCGTGATGTCAGCAACCCAATCGATCCGGTTTTTGTCACTCACGAGACGGTCGAAGCGTTTATCCGCAGCAAGGATTATCACATCGGCTGGATCAGTGTTTACGACTCCGTTGGCCTCGTCGGCTTTGCGGCTTTCATCTGGCTTTGCGGAGCGGTGCTGGAGATTTTGCGCAAAAACCTTTCCCGCATCGGGTGGGACAACCTGGAACCCGTCCATTTGTGGGTCGCCTGTTTTTTGGCGGATGCCATCATCGGTTTTTTTACCGTCTTCGGCGCGCTGCCTGACTTCATGCCCAATTTTATGTTCGGGGTCGGTATTATGGTGGTGATTTTTCACCAGATGCCGCAGGCGGCAACTGCCAGATCACCCGCGGCCAACGCCAGCGTCGGCGTCGTCACCCGGCCTCGCTTTGCTTGAGCGGTTTTTCCCAATCAGGTTGAAAGAAAACAAGGCGGGCCAGCCATCCGCGTCTGCTCATGAGGTTCTCCGTCATCACGCCCAGTTTCCGCCAATCCTCCTGGCTGAAGCTTTGTATCGCCTCCGTCGCCGACCAGGGTGTCGCCGTCGAACATATCGTTCAGGATGCCGATTCAGACGACGGCACGCTTGACTGGCTGCCGGCGGAAACACGGGTCAAGGCGTTTGTCGAAAAAGACCAGGGCATGTATGATGCCATCAACCGGGGTTTGCGCCGGGCCGATGGCGACATCCTCGCCTACCTCAATTGTGATGAGCAATACTTGCCGGGGGCGCTCCCGGCGGTGGAACAATATTTCCGGGACCATCCCGGCGTTGATGTGCTCTTTGCCGATACCGTGGCCGTGGACCCGCAAGGCGGATACCTGTTTCATCGCAAGGTCCAGTTGCCCTTGCTCTCTCACACCTGGACGTGCCCGCTGGCGACACTCACCTGCGCCACTTTTTTTCGGCGCGCGGTGATCACGGAACGCCAATTGTTTTTCGATGCGCGCTGGCGTGTCGGTGGCGACCAGGAATGGGTGCTGCGGCTGTTGCGGCAAAAAGTTTCCCTGGCGGTGCTGCGGCGTTTTACCTCGGTGTTCACCCACACTGGCCAAAATCTGAGTCTGAACGAACAGGCCCTCGCCGAGCAGCAAGCCATGCTGGCGACCGCGCCAGCATTGCTCCGGCGATTGCGACTGCTGGTGCTGTTCCACCATCGCCTGCGCCGCCTGCTGGGCGGCATTTATCATCAGAAGCCGTTCGCCTATTCGCTCTACACGCAGCAAAGCCCGTCGGAGCGCGTCACCCATCACGTAGCCCGCCCGACGAATAGATGGAAATGGTAGCGCAAGCAGATGCTGAGATTCGTCTATCGGGCCAAACGGCAGTTCCAGAAACTGGGTTACTGCGGCAAGTGCGACCTGCTGCCTGGCCATTGGGTGCTCGGCAAACACCTGCAGGCGAAAACCCGCTTCTCATCCAATCTCGGCCTGGACAAACCCTGAAACGGCCCCGCAGGAACACCGGTCCGATTTTCCTCGGCTCTATAATTTTTGTCGCAGGGTGAAACGACACCCTCTTGTATTGCGGCCACGAACAGCAAATCACGGCAATCCCCTGCACGTCGAAGCCCGTTGGTCAAAAGTAGCGGCCATGCACACGCCAGGTTTCCCCAGCCCGAACACCGAAATGGATTGAATCGGTTTCATGAATCGTCCGGCGAACATAAAGACGGACGGCGGCGCGTCAAGCGCCAAGGGGAAGACGGCGCACAACGCGAAAACGACAGGCCGTTCAGCCGCGCCCGGCCACGAGCCGCTGAATGGCGGCGATTCGTTCGGTCGCCAGTTTTTCGAAGGTGAAACGCCGGGCGTGCTTGATCCTTTCCACCCGCAGCCGCTCGCGTAGTTGCTCGTCCGCCACCAGGGTTTCCAGGGCTTCCGCCACGAGCGTCGTGTTCTTGAAATCCACCAGCAGCGCGTGGCCGGCGGCCACTTCGCGCATGATCGGGATGTTATTGAGGAGGGTCGGCATGCCGCAGGCCATCGCTTCGATGACGCAGCGCCTAAAACTTTCTTCACGGCTCGACAGCAAAAAGCCAGACCCTGCCGGTAAAGCGGCGCCAGCCACTCATCGTCAATCCAGCCCAGGAATTTCACCTCGTTTGCGATCCCGAGCTCCCGGGGGAGTTGCTAATAGCAGTCCAACAATACTTGCAAGCCCTCGCACCTGAGCGCGTGTTGTTCTGCGATACATCAACTCCATTTTTGCCCGCGGTCTTCCGGCACGATACGGCGCATTGCGTAGATATCCGAGGCCATCAGTTCATGAATTCGGCCGGGGAGGGTGGGCCAAGGATCCCACGGAACGCTGATGAGTTTGCCAGACAGTCCGTCGCCGGAGCGCGAGCAAAGCAACTCAATCGCCGCAGTCACCCGGGAAAGGGGCGCGCCGCCTTTGCGCTTTTGTTCCGTGGCGATGGTAAACTCCCGCTCGCCCGCGATGGTGGGACCGAGTTCAAGGACTTCGTCGGTCATACGGGTGTTGATGGCCCCGGGGGCCAGCGCGTTGATGTCGATGGGCAAGGCCGCCCACTCCTTCGCAAGCGTTTCGATCAAGCGGACCAAGCCAGCCTTCGCAGCGGCGTATGGCGTGAAATTGGGACGTGGTGTAGCCGATCCCCCGCCAGAAAAGCAGATCACCTTCGCGCGCGGTTGGGCGCGGAGCAGCAAATCGTGGAAGGCCCGGAGGGTGTAGAATGTGCCGTCGAGATTAATGCGGATGCTCTGGCTCCACTCCAGCGGGTCGAGTTGCATGCTGGGGCCGAGGGGACCTTGAATTCCTGCACAGCAGATCAACACATCCACGTGAGCCCAAGCGGCTCCCAACTCTTGACGAAACGCGGCTACTTGATTCCAGTCCGAAATGTCGCACCGTGAATGCCGAAAGGATAGTTTCTGCTGGTCGCACTCGGCTTGGAATTCCGTCTGTGCGTTGCGCGAAATGCCCCAAATGTCGTGGCCGGCAGCCGCGAAATGACGGGTGAGGGAATTGCCAATACCGCAGCGGGTGCCGGTGATGAGAAATTTCATCGTGTAATCAAAACGGCTGGCTGGACCAACTTCGCGAGTAGATCACGTAATTCGTGCCGCGGATTCCGCGGAGGGGGTACCTATCTGCCATTGTGTCCAGGTAATGGACTACGTCCGAATAAAGATGAAAGTAATCATCCCAAACAATCACGCCTCGCGGAGACAACACGCGCAAGGCGTTCTCGGTGTCCTTGGTGAGAACGGGCGAGCTGTGGCCGCCATCAATATAAACGAAGTCTGCTTGGTCCACGACCTTTTCGGCGCGGAAAGTCATCGAGTCTTCACGGATTTGGACGATGCGTTCACGCAGCGGGCTGCGCAAGAAGGCTTCGCCGACGCGGTACTGGCTGGTGGCGACGTGATGTTGGTCGATGGCGTTTAGTTCCGGGATGGTTTCCGCGCTGGTTCCATCGGGCAAATCCACCGTGAACACTCGGCAATCAGCCGGCGCGTTCAGGGCGAAGGTATATGCGCTGACGCCAAGGTAGGTGCCGATTTCCAAAATCGTCTTCGGCCTTATGGCTTGCACGAGGGATGCCAGTGCGTGGTAGCCTGTTTGACTACCGACATCGCCGAAGTCGGTGTTCGGGCCGGGCATCAGCACTTGGTCCACCTTCTCGCCCTGCAACAAGGGCAGCAATTCACGCAGGTCCTGTTGGCGGATTTTGGCAGTTGCGTGGAACTTCAACGAACGGCAAGCGGTGCTGGCTTGCTCTGAGATCTTGCGCCGATCCGGACTGAAGCGGTAAAGGACCAAAACCTGCAGCACATCGCTCAGCCAGGAAATTGCTTTTGTCACTTTGGACATACTGTTCGGGCGCATGCGACTTCAAAGTGACCGATGCACAAGAAGTGCGGCGATAACGAGGCGGTGGGCAACTCGGAGGAAGCGCTTGAAACAATTGCGGACGCGTCAATTTTTTTGCTCACCCGGCTACTTTGGGAAACTTCGCGCGGTGCCGTCAACCTTTTTGAACGGGCAAGTTGTGCTGCGTGAGCCAGCCACGGATCGCCTCAATGCGTTCGCTGGTGAACTTCTCAAAAGTAAAATTCTGTGCTCGATCCAAGCCGCCCGCCCGCAGTCGAGTGCGCAACGGTTCGTCAGTTAGGATCTGCCGCAAGCCTTCGCTGCCAGCGGCGGGGTCAGTGAAGTCCACGATAACGGCGTGGCCGGCGGTGACTTCGCGCATGATCGGGATGTCGTTTACTATGACGGGTGTCCCACACGCCATGCTTTCAATGACGCACCGGCCGAAGGTTTCCTCGCGGCTGGCGAGCACAAACGCGCGGGCTTGTCGATAGAGCGGCGCGAGCCACTCATCGCCGACCCAACCCATGAACTTCACTTCTGCTTCGATGCCGAGATCGCGCACTTGTTTGCGACAGCGTGCCAGTTCGTTGTCCCAATCGCCGCCGACGATAACCACCGGATGGCGTCGGCGCGTCGCCGCGTCGAGCTGGGCGTAGGCGTCGAGCAGCCGCGGTGCTTGTTTGTAAGGATACAGGTTGGAAATCCAGAGCAGGTAACCAGGCCGGAGTTGGTATTGCCGCTGCAATTGCTCCGCTTCGTCCGCAGCGGCGTGCGGGTGGAACTGCTCGTGTTGCAGCCCTTCGTAAGCTTGCACGAGCCGATCACCAAACGCGGGGTTGATGGACAGAATCTGCCGCTGTGCGAACTTCGAGTTGGTAATGACCAGATCGGCCTTGGGCCAACTCTGCTTCATGATCCAGGTGCGATACAGGCTGCGCGCGAAGCCCATCCGGTTCGTCTTATCGAGATGCTGCAATGAGAAGACGTGCATGACGACTGGCAGGGATTTGCGGATCGGGACGAAGCCGGTGCTGATAAGTACGTCAGCTCCCCGGCGGCGGGCCACCGCCGGGACTTGGAAGTGATCCGCCCAAAGTCGGCGTTTGAGCCGGTCGTTGGCGGGGAAATCTCGCACCACTTGCACGCGCGGATCCTGCACGCTCCAGGGTTGCTCCGGACCCACGAAGACAATCCACGATACATCTGGGTAGAGCTTCAAACCGCGCGCGACAAATTCGTGGTAGGTGGTGGTTAAACCGGTTTTGCGCTGCGGGTTCTCACATAACATGGACAGGGCGAGTTTCAGAGGCGGCATGTTGAAATAAAAGTCGGGGTATTTCAATTTTTTTTTGTCGCGCGTCGGTCGCAGCCGGCCTTAGTATGCTTGGAACGAAAAATGCGAAGCTTGGATTGCACCCAGGCCCGAAACTCCGCCGATTGATGGGCCGTCCCTGCCGAAGCGTTGCACCAGTATTTGTCACACGCCGAGGAGTGGAAGTTTCTCAGGGGCGCACAGGATCCAACGCCCCCAAATCCATGACCGGCAGGACTCAGTTGGCCCAGTCCGGGAACACGCGCCGCGTTGCCATCGTGTTTCAGTGCACGCGTTGGCTTGTCAAATCTGCCAGGCTGTGCGTTGTCGTCCCGGTGCATTCCTCGATGAGCGGAAAGGACTGGATGAGTTTGTGGTTGCCCAACCCATGACCCGCAGGTTAACAGCAGGTTGCCCAGACACAGATGAACCGCACTGTTTCAAACACCGCCAGGCCCGTGAACATCCTCGGCCTCTCCGCCTATTACCACGACAGCGCGGCATGCCTGGTGCGCGACGGCGTGATCATCGCGGCAGCGCAGGAGGAGCGGTTCACGCGTAAAA
>CAZUPX010000392.1:0-2930 GCA_964622155.1 uncultured Planctomycetaceae bacterium
GTGAAACTGACCGGTGGGTTCCTCGCCATCGCCACCGCTGTCGAGAACGAGTTGGGCATCCTGGAAGAGCGAACGCAGGCCACTGATAGCGTGGGCTCCGTCCGCCTGCCGTCGATTTCTAACACGGTGCGGGTCACGGCCGCCGCTGTGATCGCGGCAAACGCAGTCATTTACCGTGCGGCCAACGGCAAGGTTTCGACCACGGCTATAGGCACTGCCTGGGGCATCGCCCTGGAAGCCGCCAGCGGCGACGGGTCGGTCATTGAGGCGATTCGCACTATCAACGCGGCCTAACGGCAGCACAAATTACAGAATAGGAGATGAGGCATGGCTTCGCCTTCCACAGCAATCACGCGACTCGACCTGTCGCTCACCTACCAGGAATTCTCGCTCGTAGCGAACCAGCAGAAGTTCATCGGTCTGCAGGTTCTACCGCCAATCTCCGTCTCTCAAGAGGGGGCTGAGTTCGTTCGCATCCTGATTACTTCGTTGCTGTCCAAGAGCGAGGAAACCAAGCGATCGCCCAAGTCGGGCTATGCCCGCGACGATTGGGAATGGAGCAAGGACAGCTACGCCGTCGAGGAGCATGGTGTTGAGGAGATCGTCGACGACGCCACGGTCGAAAAGTACGGCGACCTGTTGCGGACAGAGCAGATCGCCACGGCTCGCGCCGTCAACCGCGTGCTCCAGCGCCTGGAGTTCGACATCGCCGCAGCCGTGTTCAACACCACGACCTGGACCGGGGCAGCCCTGACGACGACCGTCGGCACTGCCTGGACGACCCCGGCCACGGCGGACCCGATTGCCGACATCGATGCTGCCCACGAAAAGGTGAACGTCGGCTGTGGCGAAGACGCCAACACGCTGGTGCTGACTAAGAAGGGTTTTCGATCGATGATCCGCACCGCTCGCCTCGAAGGGCTGCTCAAGTACGACGCGAGCGAGCTCATGATCGCCCTCAACTCGGGCCAGAACCAATCGATGGTCAGCGAGATCGTCAGCGGGCTCAAGGATCTGTTGCAAGTCGAGCGGATTCTGGTCGGACGTGGCTTCAAGAACACCTCCGACAAGGGGCAGGCGGCGAGCCTGTCGCGCGTGTGGGATGACACAAAGGCCATGCTGTGCGTCGTCCAGGACGACGGACTCGATGGCGACCTGGAGAATCCCATGCCGCAGATTGGTCGTACGATCTTCTCGAACAAGAACGATGAACCGCTGCCGGGTTCGAACGACGGCGGGTTCGGTTCGCTCATCATCGAGGAGTACCGCGAGAACCCGGTGCGCGGCGGCGTGATCCGCCCGCGGAACAAGCGGCAGGTCAAGATTCTGCACCCGCAAGCCGGGCATCTCCTGCAGGGAGTGACCGCTTAAGCGATGGCATCTCAAGTCGACGAGCTTCTGGAGGTCTATGGGGCGGCGCAGCTCGAGCAGGGCTTTGGCGTCTCGGTAGTCCTTTGTCGCGGCGGGCTGGAGACGGCCCCGTTCACGGCAACGTGGGAGCGTGTCGAGTACGAGATCAGTGACCAGGAAGGATTTCTCACCAAGCGAACGTCGCGGGACTTCGTGTTTCCGACGGCGAAGGCGGTTCTCGGCGGGCAGTTCGTCGAGCCTCGGGCCGGCGATCGGCTGCGGCTCGCCGAGGCCAACGCGACTGTCGAATACGAGTTGCTCCCGATGGGCAAGCTTCCGGCTGCAGAATCGATGCCCGGTGGGTATCGCTGGAAGGTGCATACGAAAAAGGTGGAGGCATGAGTGACGAAGCCGTCGAGGTCACCGTGGCCAAGGCGGTGGTGAGCGAGCTGGCTGTGGCCACGATGAGCCAGGTAATCGCTCCGATTCGAAGTTACGCCGATTGGGTCCAGCCACTGGAGACTGACGACACATGCAAAGAGAACACGCTGTATGTCGATGTGGTGCCCGTGGCGACGGCCCAGGAGATCGAAGCCTCGTCGCGAAACACGATTGCCTACACGTGTCCGATCGACATTGCGGTCCGCAAGAAGTTCGGTGCCAACCGGCAGGATCAGGACACCGGACGGATAGCAATCGACGACGTCGACGCCCTGATGCTGTTGGTGCAGGAGATTCATGAGTTGTTCACGCTGGCCCGAATGCAGGACTTCGACGCTGCTGCCTGGCAAGGGACCAAGCGGCTGGTGGCGCCGCACAAGCCGCACTTGCGTGACATGCGACAGTTCACGGGCATCGTGCGGGTGACATTCCGAGTGGATCGCAAGGTGGTCTGACATGTTCGGCATGAAGGTCAAAACCGAGGATCGCACGAAGCGTGTGAAGGCTGCTGCCGATAAGTCGGCATTCCGCAGCTTCAGTCACGCCGCCGCGTCGATCCGCAAGGACGCCGTCGGCTCGATCGAGGTCTCGCCAGATCCCTCCCCTCCGGGCGATCCGCCGCATACGCGTCGTCGGCTTTTGCCTCGTGCCGTGCGATTCGCCGTCGACAAACAAGGTGCCGTGATCGGGCCCGCTGGCAGCATCGCCGGCCAGGTCGGCGGTACGCACGAATTCGGCGGCCAGTTTCGAGGTGAGCAGTACCCGGAGCGACCGTACATGTTTCCCGCGCTCGAGCGGGCGCTGCCGCGTTTCGCGGGCCAGTGGAAAGGGGCAATCGGAGAATAACCCATGCCGACCAACATCAAGATGGGGTTCGAGGGGCAGATTCTGTTCAGCGCCACGCCCGGCGCGACGGCCGCGACAATCCTCACCAACGTGAAGGACGCCAGCTACAACCTCGAAGTTGAGAAGGGCAACACGACGGTGCGCGGCGACGGGAGTGCCCCGCCGATCGAGACCGAGGATGTCACGATCCGAAAGGTGACCATTGAATTTACGATGATCAAAGACACGACCGACACTGCCCTGACCGCCCTGCAAACGGCACTCTACGCCGGCACGGGCGTGGCCATTCGCAT
>CAZUPX010000393.1:0-5416 GCA_964622155.1 uncultured Planctomycetaceae bacterium
CGGTACGGCAAGCTCGTGCAGCAGTTCAGGCAACTGCAACTCCTGGATGATGAAGAGGGCGGGACTTTCGCCGGCAGCCAAATCAAGTTCGAAGGCGGCGGACTACGCGCCGGGCTGGACGGAATTCGCAATCTCGGCGCAACGAGGCTGTCGATCTACGGCAAGGGTTTCATCAACGTCTTGTTTGGCGAGTTCAATTCCCAATACGCGCAACTGGATAGTAGCACCGAGCAGGTGGTCCAGGCCACAAGCAATTGGGTCGACAATCGCGTCGTGCCGGTGCTCGAATACGAAGCTGGCATTCGCTGGACCAGTTGCAACGGCCGCTGGAGCACGTCGACCGGTTACTACGCCGCCTTCTGGTTCAACTCGATCACCACGTCGGACTTTATCCACGCGGTGCAAACCTCGAACTTCACCAATCTGGGCCAGACCGTCGCTTTCGACGGGTTGGTCTCCCGCCTCGAATTCCGCTTCTAGACGATTCCCGCCTGTTCGCACCCCGCCCGTCGCCGGAGTCTGGTTCCCCGCCAGGCTCCGGCTTTGTTTTGCGCGCCATCCGCGCATCGAGCTCCGCGATCGGCCGGCGTTGTCGATGCCGAAACGGGCCGCTTTCATCGAGCACATTGACGTGAGTTGGCCGCGGCAGCGGAAGCGGCCAAGCAGGACTTTGGGCACGCGGGCCGGCGGACGGTATCTGACCCGCGTTTTTAGCCTGATTTCACGGCATTTCGTGCGCCTTATTCATCCCGCCAGATGCCCGCTTTATGGCTCGCCCAGCGGGCCAAAAAACGGTACAATCCGGGTTCCCGATTTCTCGACCCTTGGCGCATGTCGGCACCCTCGTTTCTGGACGGACCCGCAGTGGTAAATGGCATTCTTACGATCCCCTTACCGGGTCGAATTCTCGCGGGCCCTAGCACCCCCGTCGGCGAGATATATCCATTAGCGGAGTTCGTCGCGGGACCGGAGAATCGCCTGGCGGCGGTCGCCGCGCGTCCTTACCTGGACAATGCGCCGTCGCATTGGAATCCGCTCGTGCTTTACGGTCCGCACGGAAGCGGCAAATCACACATTGCCCATGGACTGGCCGCCGCGTGGCGCGATCGCTTCGGTGGACAATCGGTGGCCTGCCTTCCGGCTTCGCAGTTTGCGCAGGACTATGCCGCCGCGGTGTCCGCAGGGAAGCTCGATCGCTGGCGGCGCGAGATCCGCGCCGTTGACCTGCTGGTGTTGGACGACATTGGACAACTGGCCGAGAAGCGCGGAGCACAGCAAGAGCTAATCCAGGTGCTCGACTCGCTGGCCGAGCGTAACGCGCGGGTCGTCATCACGGCGCTAGCATTGCCGAGTCATTCGAGGGTTCTGGCAAGCGGTTTGCGCAGCCGACTGTCGGCGGGGCTGGCAGTGTCGCTCTCGTGGCCCGGTCCGGCGGCTCGACGTGCGATTCTCGAACGGGGGGCCCAAGGGCTCGCGCTGCCCAGACAGGTCGTGCACAGCCTGGCCGACGGACTGAGTGCTAGTGTGCCGACTTTGATCGCGGCACTTCTGGAGTTGGAATTGAAGGCCACGTCAGACCTCCACGCTCTCGACGGCAAGCGCCTGCGCCGATTCATGGCCGAACATAACCAGACACCGACGCCGAGCTTGAACGACATTGCCTCGCGATCGGCCAGGTACTTCGGCCTGAGGGTGGCTGATTTGAAGAGCCCGGCGCGGCGACGGCCGCTGGTCGTCGCGCGGGGAGTTGCGATGTATCTGGCGCGGCAGTTGACTCGCAAGAGTTACGAGCAGATCGGGGATTATTTTGGCGGCCGCGACCACACCACCGTGATTCACGGCTGCCGCCGTATCGAGAAACTGTTGCAGCGCGATCGGGGCACACGGCAGGCGATCGCGGAATTGAAGAGATGGCTGACGGTGAATGACAGCCGCGGTTCGTGAGTCCGGTTTGGTTTCAGGGAGGCTAACTTCGGCTCGTGGAAAACGTGTTGAGAAACGTTGCTTGGGAAGTGACGAAAAGGACCGAACAACTCACGTTGCCGCCAATGGGGCGTGCCCAGTGCCAACCGTCGACTGACGTCGACACTGAACCAACAACTTATCGAAGGGTTATTCACTTGGTTCGAGCCCCCATCGGTCGGCTGTAAAGCGGCTAACTATCGCCGGTTGCTGGCTGTGAAGGTCGGCAAATGACATTCAACGACGCTTGATCTTCTACGACTACTGAAAATCATCAATCTAATATAGGAGAGTTCCAGGCATGGCCTGGCGACGGCCCGCGAGCGACCGGAGCGAGGGGTACTTGCCGGACTCGATCGAACGATGGCAACTCCGATGAAAGGCATCCGGACATGAAAGTCACATGTGAACGCGAGCCCTTGCTCGCCGCGTTTCAAACTGCCGCGGCCGTGGTGCCTGCTCGCAGCCCAAAGCCCATCCTGCAGAACATCAAGCTCGATGTTTCCGATAGCTCTGAAAAGGGTGCCATCCTGTCGGCCACCGATCTGGAGATTGGCATTCGCATTCAAGTTCCCGGCATCCAAGTCCAGACCCCAGGCTGCGCGATTCTACCATTGGGTCGATTCGGGTCGATTTTACGAGAGAGCTCCGACGCGACCTTGCACATAACGTCGGACGGCGAGTCGACGTCAGTCAAGGGCGAACGGAGCCAGTTCAAGCTGCCGTCCGAGAACCCGCACGAGTTTCCGGCAGTTGCCGAATTTGGCGAAGGCGAGAAGTCGTTTCACGAATTGCCGGCCAGACTGCTGAGAGAAATGATCAAGCGCACGATTTTTGCCACCGACAGTGAGAGCAGCCGCTATGCCTTGGGCGGGGTGTTGTTGGAGATGGTCCAGGACAAGATCATCGGCGTCGGCACCGACGGTCGCCGGCTGGCGAAAATGGAAGTGCCCGCCATGAGTGTCGGAGGACATCAAACGGCCGACGCCATGACCATTGTGCCGGCCAAGGCCATGCAATTGATGGAGCGTGCCTTGAACGACAGCGACGCGGAAATCCAGTTGGCCGCCCATGCCAACGATATCCTGGTCAAGAGTCCGCGCGTCACGATCTACGCGCGACTTGTGGAAGGGCGGTTTCCCAAGTGGCGCGATGTGTTTCCGCAGCGAACCGGCGCGGCACGGGTGGAAATGACCGTAGGGCCGCTTTATTCGGCGGTGCGGCAGGCCGCGATCGTCACCAGCGAGGAAAGCCGGGGCATCGATTTCACGTTCGACTCAGGAACACTGGTGCTGGCCGGCAAAGCTGCCGAACTAGGCCAGTCACGAGTCGAGATGCCGATTTCGTACGACGGGCCGGCGCTGTCGATCACACTCGACCCGCGGTACGTCAGTGATTTCCTGCGGGTCCTCGATCCTGAGAAAGTGATCACGATGGAACTGAAAGACGCTGAGAGTGCCGCAGTGTGCACGACCGACGACGGGTACGGTTATGTAATCATGCCCCTGGCTCGAGATCACTAAACAGTTCGGCGGCTCGAAATGGTCCAGGCGTGGCACTGGCATCTCGCCAGTGCAGGATGTGGTCTCGAGTAAGCACTGGCGACACGCCAGTATCACCCGCGGCAAAACGATCAATGGCTTTTGGGAAACCTCAGCGAATCGGCGACGTGCTGGCTCAGCTCATGGCCCGCCGGGGCTATGCGCGCGAGCAGTCGTTCGAGCGATATGCCGAGGTCTGGCGGCAGGTCGCCGGTGAGATGCTGGCTGCATGCAGCCGCGCCACGCAGGTACGGCGCGGCGTATTAGAAGTACTAGTCAGCAACTCGACGATGATCCAGGAAATCACGTTTCAAAAGTCGGACCTGGTCAAGCGACTAGCCGCTGCGCTGCCGGAGGAAAATATTCGCGACTTGAAGCTTCGAGTCGGATCGGTTCCTTAACGGCCTGGTGGCCCAGTCGGTCGACAGGGATCATCCCACGGAATGTCGATCGGCGGGCTTTTCGTGTGTTGATGTCAGGCAGCGGAAGCCGGTCTGAAAATTTGGGACAAGGACGTTCCGGTTCGAACTATCTACTTGCAGAATCGAGATCAGTGATGGTGGATGATCCCAAGCGACCAGGTGGCGCCAGCGGCGAGCAACGGCCCGACCCACGGATGAGCGAATTTCGCAAAGTCGAGTCCGACTACACGGCCGAAGACTTGCAGCACTTAAGCGACCTGGAGCACGTGCGCGAACGGCCCAGCATGTACATCGGCGACACGACGCTGCGTGGGCTGCACCATATGGTGTATGAGGTCGTCGACAACTCGATCGACGAGGCCATGGCCGGCTATGCGCACACAGTGTCGGTAGTGATCAACAACGACGGCTCGGTGACGGTCGAGGACGACGGGCGTGGCATTCCCGTCGAAGTCCATCCCGACTTGGGCATCTCGACGCTCGAGGGCGTCATGACGGTGCTCAAATTTGGCGGCAAGTTCATTAAGGGCGCCTATCAAACGTCCGGCGGCTTGCACGGTGTGGGCGTCACCGTCGTCAACTGCCTGAGCGAGTGGTGCGAGGTCGAGGTCCGCCGCGGGGGGCACGTGTATCAACAGGAGTACGAACGGGGAGTGCCCACCGGCGAAGTGCGCCGCATCGGCACCACCGACAAGGTCGGCACCAAAACGATCTTCAAGGCAGATCCGCTGATCTTCCCCAGCACGAAATTCGCCTACAACACGCTTTACCGCCGCCTGCAGGAACTGGCGTTTTTGAATCGCGGCATCAAGATCATCTTTCGCGACGAGCGGACTGGCGATGGCGACACGTTTCAGTATGAGCGCGGCATACTGGAGTTCGTCGAACACTTGAATCGGGCCAGCGAGCCGATCCATCCCGACATCATTTACATCGCCGGTGAATACGAAGGCGTCGGCCTGGAAGTGGCGATGCAGTATTCAGGCGAGTACACGGAAAACGTGCACTCGTACGTCAATAACATCAATACGACCGAGGGTGGCACGCACGTCTCGGGATTTCGCGCCGCCCTGACCCGCAGCCTGAACAATTACGGCAAGAAACAAGACCTTTTCAAAGACCTGGCGGTGACGGGCGACGATTTTCGCGAAGGTCTGACCGCCGTACTGTCGCTGCGCGTGCCCGACCCGCAGTTTGAAGGCCAGACGAAGACCAAGCTGGGCAACGGCGAGGTCGAGGGGATCATCAGCTCGGCAGTGGGCGACTGCTTGAACAAATACTTGGAGGAGAACCCCAAGAGCGCCAAGGTGATCGTGCAGAAGGCCATGCTGGCGGCTGAAGCCCGCGAAAGCGCCCGCAAAGCTCGCGAGATCGTGCGCGAGCGCAAGGGCGCATTGGCCGGTCATGGACTGCCCGGTAAGTTGCGCGATTGCACGAGCCGCGAAGTGGAGCGTTGCGAGTTGTACCTGGTCGAAGGCGATTCGGCCGGGG
>CAZUPX010000394.1:0-2306 GCA_964622155.1 uncultured Planctomycetaceae bacterium
GCATCGCAGTACCTGGACTCTGCGGCGCTGGACGAGGGCCGACGTTATGGTTACTGGCAAGGCGCCAATCCGTCGTGGGCCATGGCCGCCGAAGGGCTATTGTGTCGCGAGTACCTGGGCTGGAAACAGGATGACCGACGACTCGTCGAGGGGGTGTCGGAGCTGCTCAAGACTCCGGTGTCGTACGCGGCCACGGCCGAGCAAGACGTCTACTATTGGTACTACGCCACGCAGGCCGCGCACCATTTGGGAGGCAAGATCTGGGATGAGTGGAACAACTCCATGCGAAAGGAGATTCCCGCGGCCCAGGTCAAAGCCGGACCGCAGATGGGTAGCTGGAACCCCGCCGCCGACAAATGGGGCACCATCAGCGGGCGCCTATATGTCACCTGCCTGTCGATCTACAACCTGGAAGTCTACTACCGACACCTGCCCATCTATTCCAGTAAAGTCTGGGTCGAAGCGAATCCTGCCGCAAACGAGCCGGCCGAGCCGGACGCCAAACCTTCTGCTGATGCCGACGGGAAGGCCGCAGCCGATGAGTCGAGCAAGCCCGGTGACGACAAATCGGAGTAGAGCCACTTCTAAAACGCCCGCGGACCGCTTGGCCGGGGTTTTGCATCGGGTTCGGCCAAATCCGAGGGGCGCGGTTTCTCGGGAGCGACCACACCCCTCTGAGACTTGCCACGGACATCACGGGGCAGGTTGGCCGGTGTCGGGGAGGGCGCACTCGGCGTTGTGCGATTCACCTCGGCCGCATAGATGGGCCGGTAGATCCACCGATTCGGTCGCGTCTGCTTCGACTCGAACCCCACGGGGTGCTCGATCGGTCGCGGTGACGGGTATCCCCAGATGTCTCCCGGCACGCGCGGCCAGGGTTCAAACGGGTCGGGATATCGCGGTCCATAGCCCGACTGCCAGATCATGCGGTAGTTCAAGTCGAGCTGCCGGGCGATTTGGTCCAATCGTTGGGTCTCGGCGATCCGGAAGCTTTCGTCGGCGAGGTCCGACGCAGTGGCGCAGGAACACACCACGTTCAAGACCAAAGCCGCGAATATTGTCTGACAGATGTTCATGACCGTATCTTTTGCGATGCTCCGCCCTCAAAGGGGCCAGCTACAACGGAGGCAACTACAGGCTAGTCGGCGACTGTCTCGGCCAGGATCTTTGCGTATGCCTCGCGGGCGACCTGATAGGCTTCGGCCGCGGCGGCTTGTTCGGCAGGCCGAGTCTGCTTGACCTTTTGCTTCCAACAGACGTCGACAGCGTCCAGGCACCACTGCGCACTTTTCTTGCTGGCGCGGATCGGCTTGCCGGCCACCTCGACGAACACAGGGTTTGTATGGCAACTGGGAAACACGCGCAGCGCCACCCAGCTCGATCGCTCGGGCGTAAAATTGAACTTCAGATCCTCGATGTGGCCGTCGGCCAGCAGTTCCTTTTTCTCGACTGCCACGCCGTTGACGATCAATTCGACCGGCACCTTGTGAGTGTTTTCGATGCGGGCCCGTTCGACATGCCAGTACGGCTTCTGATCCAGCGGTTTTTGGCGAATGTCGTCGCGCGGCTTGTCGCTCAACAGGGCCGAGGCGCGGACACGGACTTCGAGCGGCTTGGCGGTCGAAAGCGCGAGCACACTCGGGCGGCCGCCGGCACCAGTCTCCCCCACGCCCAACCCATCGACCGTGAAGTCGTAGAGGTGACACAGGCCATCGCAGCAATAACTGCGGCCGTCGCGGATTCCATGCACCCATCGGTCGTAGTCCAGCGGCTCGTCCTTGGGCAGCTTCACATAGGCACGGCCCAAACCGACCTTATCACCGTAGATGCAAGGAAAGTCGGTCTCGCCGCTGATGCGGCACGTGTAGCCGCAGTTGAGCGTGTGATACCAGATGTTGAGTTCCCAAACCGACGGCGTGTCGACGGCGGAAATGAAATCGCAGGCGTCGTGCACCACGTCGACGACATACTCATTGGCGCCGATGCCGTCGAACTTGGGCATGTCATACGTCGGCAGGCTGGTGGCCGGCACTTGCAATCCCCATCCGCTGTGTGAAAAGCCGACTACTCCGCCCTGCGACTTACCCCATTTGAGAATCGGCAGATCCCAACTGGGCCACTCTTCGATGCGGTCGGTGCCGGGATAGTCGTCCTCGGTCAACCGCAGCAGGCACAAGTGCCCGGCGTGCTGGCTGGGAAAACCGGACACTTCCACGTCGTAACGCATCAGGTTGGTGGGCAGCGAGAGCTTGTGAACTTTGCCTTCAAAATATTGTTTCTGAAAATACCAACAGGGGCCCCACGAG
>CAZUPX010000395.1:0-5065 GCA_964622155.1 uncultured Planctomycetaceae bacterium
CCTCTTGTTCCACGTCCAATTCCACGGTCCGTCTACTGCCTGCCATGATGCTCCCTCCCAAATCGAGCGGAAAATAGGTAATCTCCTCCACCACCCCTCCAGCAGACCAAATTTTCCACCCACAATCGAGACGCTCACACGTGCGTCAACATGGCCTGGTCCGTAACTTGCATTTACCAGCAGTGTTCCATAGACTGGCGGCGACGCGCGGGAGTAACTCAGTGGTAGAGTGCTAGCTTCCCAAGCTGGACGTCGCGGGTTCGAATCCCGTCTCCCGCTCTGGTTTGTGTGACGGCGAGCGGCGGCTGTTCCTGCCCCCGAATGGATCCACCAACTTTGAGAGATTCAACGAACGTCCCAGCCTTCTTGCCTCGTCTGGCAACCGTGGCACTTCGTCTGGTAATCGCGCGCGACGGGTAAGTGATGCCTGCTCCGCGCGCGGCCCCGCTGCTTCCGCGGCACTGGGGTTATTCACCTAAGCAATGGAGGGCGTCCCTTGAGGCCCGAACTGCGGCTCTTGCATCTACGGCGAGCGCCCAAACGTCAAGCGCGCGAGATGGCCTGCGAATGGCTCGAGGCTCGCATCGTGCCCAGCGCGTCGTCCGGCATCGTGCAATTGTCGCAGGCGGCCGTATCGGTTGACGGATTTTATTCCGGCGGAGTGTTTGTTTCGCCGAATCTGATCCTCACTCCTTACGAACGGATTCCTCGCTTCGCGGCCAATCCGACAATCACGAGCGTCCAGTCCGGAGACTGGACTGATCCTGGCATTTGGTTTCAAGGGCGCGTGCCGACCGACAATGATCGCGTCGTCATCGCAGCCAACATGACTGTCAACTACGCTACTACCAACGACGCTCACTTGAATTGCTTGGAACTCGACGGGGCACTGATTTTTTCTACTTCCGTCGATACACGGATGGTCGTCGGAACGCTCACCGTCATGCCGACTGGAACCCTGCAAATCGGCACGGCGGTAGTGCCCGTCGCGCAAGGCGTCGAGGCCGAGCTGGTGATCGCCGATCAACCGCTCGATCTGATCAACGACCCGCAGCAGTTTGGCACCGGATTGATTGCGCTGGGCACCGTGACGATTCATGGCTCCGCCGTAAACAAGACATGGAACCGGCTAGGCGCCGAGCCGCACGCCGGCGACACGTCTCTTCTCGTCACGGGAGATATCTCCGGATGGCGGACGGGCGACGAGCTGATGTTACCCGACAGCCGACAGGTCCTGACCAGCGAGACCAAGACATTCGCGGAAGGAAAGTCGGAATACCAGGATGAAGGAGTCGTGATCGACAGCATCGTCGGCAATCGGATCTACCTGACCAGCCCCCTGCGGTTCTCGCACCCGGGGGCACGCAACGCGGCCGGCGTTCTGGAACTGCTCCCGCACGTGGCGCTGTGCGCGAGCAACGTGGTCATGCGGTCCGAGAATCCCGTAGGCACGCGCGGCCACACGTTGTTCACTGCGCGGGCCAAGGTCGACATCCGCTATACCGGATTAAAGGATCTCGGCCGGACCGATAACGACCGGCCGCTCGACAACTCGGTGGTCAGCTCTACCGGCCTCGTATCGCACCTGGGGACCAACCAAACCGGCCGTCATGCCGTGTATTTCGATCACCTGATCGGGCCGGAGAATCCAAGCAATACCGGCTATCAATATCAATTCATCGGCAATTCGATCGAGCACACGAAGAAGTGGGGCGTCGCGATCAACGATTCGAGCTACGGCCAGCTCAGCGGCAACATGATTTATGACGCCGACGGCGCCGGTTTCGTCACGTGCTCGGGCACGGAAATCGGCAACGTGTTCAGCCTCAACGTCACGATCAGCGTCCACGGAACCTACGACGAGCATGCGACCCTTGACACCGCCAACGGCGACTACGCGCGCGGAGGATCGGGGTTCTGGTTCCGCCGCGGCGGCAACACCTTGATTGCCAACGTGGCCACGGGCAGCACATACGGCGGTTTTGTGATCGACGGGTACTACAACATCGGCTGGGTGCGGTTGCCGAAGTTCCGGGGCGCCGACGTGCATCTGTCCTTGCAGGTCACCTTCACCTTGATCAACCCCACCGCGCCCTTCGCCGGCAATGAGGCCTATGGAATGACTTCCTACGGCGTGTGGCTGGCCTTCATTTCGGGCAACAATCTGTTGCCGAACCAGCCGCGGACCCAGATCGTCAACACAAAGGTTTGGAACGTGCTCAACGCGGGCGTGCGGGCCTACCATACCTCCAACGTGACGTTGAATAATTTGCTGATCCTTGGCGACCAAGCAGCCCAGAACCGTAACGACGCCGGCACGCGCGGGGTCGATTTGCAGGGCTATGAAAACCGGAATTTCTCGATCGTCAACTCCCGGATCGAGGGTGTTCGCACCGGGATCATCGCCCCCAACAACGATGCCACGCGGCTGGGGCTCATTAAGCCCTCGATCGTCCAAAACACGATTCTCCAGAACTACGTCAACGTCCTGGTTATGCCGGGCATCGATAATCGCCCGTCGAGCGGCGCCTCGCTGGTGCTGCGGGACGTGATGTTCGCCTCGATCACCACGCTGCCGCCTGGTCCGGCCGTGCCCAGCTCGGTCGCTCCGCCAGCCAACATCCAAATGAAAGTATCCGGTTTCAACCAGCACGATATTGACCTGACCCAGACCAGCAGGGTGCTCGTGTACAACTACAACCAGGTTGCCGGCGATGACTTTCAGGTATTTTATCCCGAACAAGCTGTTTCCTACGTGATGCCGCAAACCGATCCGGCGCGCCTGGCAGGACGCGAGAGCGGCTTGATCGGCTCGCCCGAACAGGGGTTGACCAACGGTCAAAACTGGATGAAATACGGCATCGCCGTGGCGGGCTCGATCGCTCCGCTCGGCGCTCTTGCTTCGCGCCCCGAAATCAAGGGGCTCGTTGGTCCGATCCAGAATGTTTCGGCCATGACGCCGCGCGTGGGTCTGGCCACGCCCTGGAACGGCGCGTTGATCGCGGGGGCCAAGCCGGTCAGAATCCGATACAACATGTCCGGAGTGTTGGCACCCGGGGCAAGCGTGTACTTCGTGCTCGACAACGGAGCACCATTCGCCACATTCCACGATGGTGGATTGTATAACGTCGCGCCGGGAAGCCATGCGCTGCGAGTCTATATTGGTGATTCCAACGGTGCTATATTGACCGGCACGGGACAAATGGTCGTCCAGTTCACAGTGGCACCGGAGTTCGGAAGCTCGGTAGTCATGCAAGTTGCGGCCGCAGGCACGTCTTCAGCCAACGCGATCGTATCGGCGCTGGCGGTCAGCAGTTCCGTGACAACTTTGCAACCGGCCATTAGTCCCCTGCCGCTCGGTTCGACTGACTCTGGTGCGCAGACTGCGTCGGGCGCCATCAATTCGGCGCAGATACCAGCAGTTAATTCGCGCGACAATCTGATTGCCGAGCCGCTTTCTGACTCCAAGTCCGCCACCGACGAGGATCTGCTGTCCGCGCTTTCCGCGGATGTCGCGCGAGCCAGCCTGTAGACGTCCGCTTAAAGCGCAGGCTCGAGATTAGACCAGCCGGCGCCGGCGGCCGAAGACCACAAAGTACAGTAGCGCCGCCACGGCGAGCAGCCAGGCAGAAGGCTCCGGAACCGCGTTGATCGGCGCGGTATGAGCGGGTTTGTGCTCTTGACTGGACGCCTCGGACGTCACAGACGGCTCTTGCGGTGAAACGGTCGACTGAGAGTTCGACGGAGTTGGCGAATACCAACCCCGGTCGTCGTATACTGCCGTCGGGAACGGCGCCAACGCCGGCGCGACACGGTCAGACTCGAGCAACGACGATGGGGGCAAACGGTCCGGTGACGGGGTGAAGTCAATGCTCAACAGGTCTTCGAGCTCGTCGAGCGCAGCCCCACACTCCGTTGGCCAATACGCCAACAGCACTGCGGCGCCTAGCAAGCAAATCACGGTGGACTTCAATGGTGCATCCCTCATCGTTGCCTGGGCCAGCTTCAACGAGCCCAGCAAGCAGCCTCGCTGTTCCGAGAGAGCACGCGACGAATTCTTCAGCCGTTCACCATTATGTCACGGCTCGGGAGCTGCTGACAAGGAAAAACTGTTTTTTCCTCGACGGTTTTCGACCTCGTGACCGGTGCTCGTCGGCTGCTATCGGCCCATTCAGCCCCGCGACTGCCAGAGCATCGTCCCAGTTGGCCCTACCGCAAGGCCGCAGGCGATCTGGCGATCCGATCAGGCCGCCCCGTCGGGACGAATTCCGATCACGTTGGGGGTCGTCATAACCTATAAAACCGAACTAGTTTCGCTGCGTAGCCATAGTACGCGCCGGCGCTGCGGCAGGATTTGTGTTACCTATCTTATCCATCTTGTTTCCGATGCAACATGTCGCGCTGGTGCGTGCTTGTAGCTACGGCGCAAGATGCGGTCGCAGTAGCTCCGGCCCCTCGTCTTTCGATAATTCGTCAAGAATGTGCCGGTCGGTGAGGCCCTTGTCGATCTTCTCCGCCAGCAATTCGCGCATGCGATTTGGCATGCCGCAACCGTTGGGGTTGCAACTGGCGAGCGTGTAAAAGTGGCCCGTGCAAATGTCGCCGGCGATGTTGCAACTGCAGTAGATGCTCGCCAAGAACCACTCAACGCGCTCGTCCTTGCCGCGCGGACGGTCCAAGTCGGAAGGGAGGGCCGACTGATCCACTTCCACAGGCGGCGCGGCCATGTGCAGCGCCAATCGCTGAGTGAGTGTCAGATCGGCCTGATCCACCCCATTAACGACCAGTCGCAACTGCGTACGTTCTCTCCACGGAGTTACATGCTTGACGACCGCCTTGATGGGCGGCACTGCCTCCAGCGTGACCTCGTCGCCCGGCTTGAGCCAGCGACCCCAACGCATGGCTTCATGGTCGAGCATCAAATCCATTTCGCCGCTGAAGATGTGTAGAAAGGCCACCGTGCCGGGCAGCCCCTCCTTGGTCCACCGGGCTTTGAGCAATTCTCTTTGGCCTTTGCGACGATTCTCGAATGCCGCGCCGTCCAACACGAGACGAGCGTCGCCGC
>CAZUPX010000396.1:0-3703 GCA_964622155.1 uncultured Planctomycetaceae bacterium
TCGCCGATGCCCAGGCCGTGATCGACTATGACAAGCTCTCCACGAAGGCCGCGAGCTCGCAGTCGGCCGCGCAGGCAGCCGCCGACCAATTGGCCGCGGCGAAATCACAGTCAGCGAGCCCCCCAGAACAAGTCGCACAAACCGAAACAGCCACTCGCACCGCCACCGACGTGGCCGCAGCGGATCGTGGCGCCGCTGAACAAGCCTGGACCGCGCTGGCCGATCGCTCGCAGGCCCGTTTTACGCTGGCCGCGCTCAAGCCCCTCTCGCCCGAGCAGCTTGCCTGGGGCATGTTGCAGGGGCTGGGCTTTGTGGACCAACAGGTGGCGGCCCTCGATCCACAAGTCAAGAAGGATGTCGAAGCGATGGCTGACCTCACGGCCGACCAGCGCGTCGCGGCCGAATCCCGATTGATGGAAGAGCGGGTCGATGAAAAACTGCGCAGCACGATGGCGCCGTTCGTGCCGTTGTTCGGCCAGCAGGCTGGGCAGGCAGCGTCATTTCAAGCCACGGTGCATCAGGCGTTGTTTCTCACCAACGGCGAGGTGTTGAGTGGCTGGCTAAAACCTGGCGGAAACAATCTCACAGAGCGACTTTCGAAGATCGATCAACCGACCACCTTGGCCGACGAGCTTTATTTGAGTGTCTTGAGCCGGCGTCCCACATCCGATGAGCAAGCCGAAGTCGCTCGTTACTTTGCGGCCGAAGGTGATCGGGCGGCAGCGGTTCGAGAGATGGTCTGGTCGCTAGTGGCAAGCACGGAGTTTCGTTTCAATCATTGAGTGTTTAAGCCATTGGTTACAACTGTGTCTGGGTATCATGCTCGCTGGAGGATCTGGCCATGAAATGCCATTACGCGTGCGGTTCGCCTGAACACCTGCTTGCGCGGCGACAGTTTCTGGGCACGTTGGCCGGGGCGGCCGGAGCCACGACCTTTGGCGTTCCGCGCCTGGTCCAGGCGGCTTTGCCCGAGCTCGGCGCGGCGCAAAAGCACATCCTGGTGATTTATCTGGCCGGTGGTGCAAGCCAGCTCGAGAGCTGGGATCCCAAGCCCAAGACTGACACCGGCGGGCCGTTCCGCGCGATTCCAACCTCCGTGCCTGGCTTGCACATCAGCGAACTGTTGCCGTACACGGCCAAGCAGATGCACCATCTGGCGGTTGTGCGCAGCGTGAACACCAAGGAAGACGACCACGGCAAGGGGCACTACTGTATGACTCGCGGCCGGCGGCAGGAGCCGGTGGCCGACTATCCGCACCTGGGAGCGGTGGGAGCCAAGATGCTCGCGCCGCAGGATTCGCCGCTGCCCGGTCATATTCATATTTCGCGCGGCGGAGGAGGGGGCACGTCGAGCGACGCGGCGTTCCTCGGACCGCGCTACGCCAGCATCACGTTGGGCGGCGGCACTCCGCCCCAGAACACGGCCCGGCCCGAGGGCCTGACCGAAGCGGCCGACCGGCAACGCAACGCATTTCGCATGGCGGCCAACGATCATTTTGTCCGCCGCCGGCGCTCGGCCGACAGCGACGCTTTCACCTCCACGTTCGACCAGGCCCAGCAGTTGATGCAGCGCCGCGAGGTGTTCGACGTGAGCAAGGAGCCCGAGGCCGATCTGGAGCGCTATGGCGCGCACGAGTTCGGCCGGCACTGCCTGTTGGCCCGTCGGCTGATCGAGCAGGGAGTCAGTTGCGTGCAGGTGAACCACTCGAACTACGACACGCACAACGAGAATTTCGACTTTCACATCGAGCAGCTCGGGGAGTTCGACCGTACGTTCGCCACGCTCGTCGACGATTTCGTGCAGCGCGGATTGTGGAAGCACACGCTGCTGGTCGTGATGTCGGAGTTTGGCCGCACGCCGAAGATCAACAAGAACTTCGGCCGCGACCATTGGGGCCACGCGTGGTCGGTCGTGGTCGGCGGCTGCGGCATCCACGCCGGTGCCCTCGTGGGCAAGACGAACGACAACGGCACGGGAGTGGCCGATCGACAGGTCGATCACGGACACCTGTTTCACACGTACTTGCGGGCGGTAGGGGTTGACTCGACGGCCAAGGTCGACGCCGGCGGCCGCAGCATTCCCATCGGCGACCCGGCCGCCACGCCGATCGAGGACCTGCTGACATGACCAGCGATGCGCCAGCCCCCAAGATCGACCCGCAGCAGACGCACGCCGTCGGCGAGTTCAAGTACACTTGCCCGCTGCTTGCCTGCCGATTCGACCCCAGTGGTCAGTTTGTGTTCGGAACGGCGTATGACAACACGATCCAGCGCTGGCACCTGGGCTCCGGCAAGGCCACGCCGCTGGCGGGGCACGACAGTTGGGTGCGGGCACTGGCATTCCACCCTTCCGGTAGCGCGCTGTACAGCGGCGGCTATGACGGGCGATTGATCTGGTGGGAAGCCACGGCCGAGTCGCCCGTGCCGCAACGAACCATCGAGGCCCACGATGGCTGGGTGCGCGCCGTCGCGGTCAGTCCCGACGGCAATCTGTTGGCCACCGCCGGCAACGACAACAAGGTGAAACTCTGGGACGCGGCCGATGGGACGCAAGTGGGCCAGTGCCTGGGGCACCGCAATCACGTGTACAACGTGGCATTCCATCCCCGGCAAGCGACGCTCGTCTCGGGTGACCTCAAGGGAGTGGTGATCGAGTGGGACATCGCCAGCGGCGAAGAGCTGCGCTCACTCGATGCCGCCGCCCTGTGGAAGTACGATGCCGGTTTTGGCGCAGACATCGGCGGAGTCCGCGCTATCGCTTGGGGCGATGACGACAAGCTGTTGGCGTGCGGCGGCATCACCGACGTGTCCAACGCATTTGCCGGCATCGGCAGTCCACTGGTTGTGGTGTTCGATTTTGCCACCGGCGAAAAGAAGCAATCGCTCGTCAGCAGCAAGAAGCTCCGCTGTCCTGTGAGTGGCGTGCGATTTCACCGAGACGGTTTCGTGATTGCCTCGGGCGGCGGGCTAGACGGCGGACACGTGTTGTTCTGGAAGCTCGACGCGGCCAACGAGGTGTTCGACTTCAAGCTGCCCGACGTCGCCCGCGACCTCGACCTGCACGCCGACCTGTTACGGTTGGCCACGGTGCACGAAGACAAGACGTTGCGGCTGTGGCAAATGACGGCCAAGGCCCAATAGCCGTATGCAGACGCTGATTGCTCTCACCGTGCTGCCGCTGGCGATCATCGGTCTGCAGATGGCCTGCGGGACCACGGGCGCTTTCTACAACTCGCTTTACAAACTCGCCTTCATCATCCCGCCGCTGGTCTATTGTCGGATGCACGACATCCGCATTGGCCGTGAGATTTTCAAGTGGCAGAACTGGCGAAACCGTTTGGGATTGTCGCTGGCGCTGGGCAGCGGCGCGGCGGCGATCTTTCTGGGCGCCTATGCGGCCTTCGGCCAGGCACTGGTCGATGAGCGAGCAATCGTCGGTAAGATCGAGGATCAGTTTAGCGTCACCGCGGCCACGGTGCTGTTGATCGCGCCGTTTACGATCGCCATCAACTCGCTCATCGAGGAATTCTTTTATCGCGGTTTCGCTTTCGGGCTGCTTGCCCCCCGCCATGCGCTGGTGGGCACGCTCTTGCCGGCGGCGGTTTTCACCGTGCAGCACCTGCTGTTTATCTATCATTGGGTCACGCCGCTGCCATTGGCGTTGGCAATCCTGGGGCTGACCGTCTTCGCGCTGGTGGCCGGC
>CAZUPX010000397.1:0-1504 GCA_964622155.1 uncultured Planctomycetaceae bacterium
GAACAAGTTGAGGCCGAAGACGTGCCGGAGCCGACCTCCGAGCACGTGGCCGAGGATGCGAATCGTCAGCCCGCGGGTGAGGAAGGGACTGGCCGGCCCGGCGACCCGCGGTTGAGCGGATCACAGGCGCCGGCGCTGACCATCGAAAAGACGGCTCCCCCAGAAATCCAGATTGGCAAGCCCGCGAAGTTCCTGATCAAGGTCCGCAACGCTGGCTCGGTTGTCGCACAAGACGTAGAGGTCCACGACACGATTCCGCAAGGCACGCAATTCATCGACGCGACGCCTCCGGCCGAGCGCGGTCAGCAAGGCACGCTGTCCTGGAACCTGGGCGCCTTGAAGCCCGGCGAGGAACAAAAGATTGAGCTGCAACTGATGCCCACGGCCGAGGGAGAAATCGGCAGCGTGGCCACCGTCCACTTTCGCGCTGAGGCTTCGGTCCGCACGCTGGCCACCAAGCCGATGTTGAACCTCGACGTCAGCGGTCCCGACAAGGTGATGAAGGGGCAGCAGGTGACGCTGAAGATCAAGATTTCCAATCCCGGCACCGGAGCTGCTACAGGCGTGGTGCTGGCCGAAAGCGTACCCGACGGGCTCTCGCATCCCGGCGGCAAAGAACTTGAGTTGGACATCGGCACGCTCAAGCCGGGCGAAAGCCGCGAGCTGGAGTTGGCGCTGATGAGCACCGCGGCGGGCGAGGTCACGAATGTCGTGACGGCGCATGGTGAAGCCAATCTACAAGCCGAGGCACGAGCCGCGCTCGAGATCATCGCCCCGCAACTGCAAGTGGCCCTCGCCGGGCCCAAGCGGCGCTACCTGGAGCGGACGGCTGTGCACAATATCTCGGTGTCGAACCCCGGCACCGCCTCGGCCAAGGACGTCGAGCTGGTGGCCGTGCTGCCCAAAGAACTGAAATTTGTCGAAGCCAACAACGGCGGCCAGTTTGACGCGGCAACGCGATCGGTCTACTGGAGCCTCGAAGAACTGCCGCCACAAGAAACCGGCACCGTGGCGCTCACCACGCTGCCTTTGGCGGCGGGCGATGCCAAGTTGTTGATCAAGAGCACGGCCAAGCAGAACTTGACGGATCAGCGCGAAGAGGTCGTGGCCATCGAAGGCCTGGCCGCCATCAACTTTCAACTGTCCGACACCAGCGATCCGGTCGAGGCCGGTGGCCAGACGAGCTATGAAATTCGCGTAACCAACCAGGGCACGAAAGCGGCTACCGGGGTTCGATTGGTGGCGCAGATCCCCCGGGAGATGAAGCCCCTGTCAGCCGAGGGCCCGGTCCGCTATACGATCGAAGATGGCCGCGTGGTCTTTGAGCCTCTCAAGCAGTTGGCTCCCAAAGCCGACACGGTATACTCCGTCAAGGTGCAAGCCCTCGAGCCCGGCGACCTCCGCCTGCATGTGCAAGTCTCGACCGACGACATCCGCGAGCCGATCACGAAGGAAGAGAGCACGCGCGTGTTCGGGGATGAGTAGGGGCTGGGGGCTGGGGGCT
>CAZUPX010000398.1:0-6918 GCA_964622155.1 uncultured Planctomycetaceae bacterium
TTGAGTGAGTTCGATGCCGCGCATGCCGCAGAATATCAAGCCAACGGTGAAGGCTACCGGAAAAATCTTATGGAGCTATACGAATACGGTCGCAAATCGATTGCGACGATTCCCGAGAAGAGTCGTGTGCTCATCACTTCACACGACGCCTTCAATTATTTTGGCCGCGCTTACGGGCTTGAAGTGCAGGGAGTGCAGGGCATCTCGACCGAATCAGAAGCCGGGCTGCAACGAGTCAATGAGTTGGTCGATTTAATTGTCGAAAAAGAGGTCAAGGCGGTTTTTGTGGAGAGCAGCGTGCCGCGAAAGAACATTGAAGCGATCGCCAGTGGGGCCCGCTCTCGCGGCCACCAAGTCGTAATCGGGGGCGAGTTGTTCTCAGACGCGATGGGCGAAGAAGGAACCTACGAGGGAACCTACATCGGCATGCTTGATCACAACATCACGCTGACGACCCGCGCACTCGGGGGTAATGCGCCAGAACGAGGACTCCACGGAAAGTTGGTCGTCGAGTAACACTCAATAACCTGCCACTGAGGTCGGACGATGGCTGTTGCAATTGACGATTCCTCATCGCATGCCAACGGCGCCGCTCACTCCGAGTCCGCCGCCCTTCCGCTCTCTATTTATGACTTAACCGTCGCCTACCATCGGAAGCCAGTCCTATGGGATGTTAGCCTCGACTTGCCAACGGGTAAGCTCGTGGGAGTCGTTGGCCCCAACGGCGCGGGAAAGAGCACGCTCATCAAGGCGGTGCTGGAGTTAGTCCCGAGCGCTTCGGGTCGCGTGCTCGTGTTCGGCAAGCCGTATCGACGGAATCGCCACCGTGTGGGGTATGTGCCGCAACGCGAGAGTGTCGATTGGGACTTCCCGGTGAGCGCCCTCGATGTCGTCACCATGGGGCTATACGGCAAGATCGGCTGGTGTCGCCCCGTCACGCGAAAGTATCGCTGCATTGCACTGGAGGCGCTCGAGCGGGTGGGCATTGCGGACTTGGCTAAACGCCAGATCAGTCATCTATCTGGAGGGCAGCAACAGCGCACCTTTCTGGCACGAGCGTTGGTGCAAGACGCCGACCTTTATCTCATGGATGAACCGTTTGCGGCTGTGGACGCGGCCACCGAGCGCGCTATTGTACAGATTCTTCACGACCTGAAACGTGCTGGAAAAACGATGGTCGTCGTCCATCATGACCTGCAAACCGTCGCGGAATACTTCGATCACGTCATTCTACTGAACATGCGGGTGGTCGCCGCGGGACCGACGAAAGACGTTTTCACCACTGAGAACTTGCAAAAAACTTACGGCGGCAAGCTCACGCTTCTGGATCAGGCGTCGGAGGCCATGCGACGGGAGGGGGTCAAGTGATCTGCCACCGGCCAAGCCTGATTCTGTTCTTATTGGCCGCGGTTCTCGTTGGGCCATCTGCTGCGATCGCGGGTCAACCATCTGCAACCCCGGCGGAACACCGCTCGATCACTGACCGAACGGTTGCCTGGCCTACGTGGCAACAATGGCGGCGTGTGGTGCTCTTGGAGGACTACAACACCCGGGTGGTCTTGCTGGGCACGACACTTTTGGGGATTGCTGCTGGAGCCGTCGGGAATTTCACGCTGTTGCGCAAGCGAGCGCTCATGGGCGATGCGCTGAGCCACGCGACCTTGCCCGGTGTGGGGTTGGCTTTTGTTTGCACGACATTGGCCGGCGGTGATGGAAAGTCACTGCCGGTCTTGCTTGCTGGCGCTGCCATTACCGGTGTCATTGGTTTGGCCGCCATCATGTTCATCCGCAACGCAACCCGGCTCAAGGAAGATGCGGCATTGGGGATCGTGCTGAGCGTCTTTTTCGGAGCAGGAATCGCCGTGTTGGGCGTCGCCCAGCAAATGAAGACTGGGCATGCCGCGGGCCTCGAAGCGTTCATCTACGGCAAAGCCGCCTCGATGGGCGTTTTGGATGCGCAGCTTATTGGAGTTACCGGACTGATTGCGGCCGTTGTGTGCGTGCTGCTCTTCAAGGAATTGCGACTGCTCTGTTTCGATGAAGCCTTTGCAAGTTCGCGAGGCTATCCGGTCGTGTTCTTGGATGTGGTGCTGATGGTTCTTGTGGTGACGGTGACGCTCGTCGGTTTGCAGGCCGTAGGCTTGATCCTGATGGTCGCCATGCTCGTCATTCCTGCCTCCGCGGCGCGGTTCTGGACGGAACGCATGGCGGTCATGGCGGTGATCTCCGCCGCAATCGGTGCGCTCAGTGCACTGCTGGGTGCGGGCATGAGCGCCGTGTTTCCAAGACTTCCCTCGGGCGCGATGATCGTGCTTGTTGCCACCGCGGGCTTTCTGTTCAGCATGTTCTTTGGTCCAGCGCGAGGCATCGTCATGCGGGCCGTGCGACAGTGGCGGATGGAGGTGAAGATACAACGGCACCATTTGCTCAGAGCGATTTACGAATTGCTGGAAGCACGTGGAACGGCTCAGGAACTTAATGCGAACAGCGAGTCTCCACCCGTCCTTGTCAGCGAACTGGTGACCATGCGATCTTGGAGTTCGTGGCAGCTAGGTTTCTACGTGCGTCGAGCGCAGTCGCAGGGACTCGTGCGGCGCGACGAGGCGGGCCAGGTGTGGCTCACTCGGCGCGGTTTCCGGGAAGCAGAGAAACTTACGTACGACCATCGGCTCTGGGAGCTTTTCTTGACTCGTTACGCAGATATCGCGCCCGGTCAGGTTGATCGGACCGCCGATGCGATCGAGCACGTGCTCGATGCGGACATGATTGCTGAACTCGAATCGCTGTTGCCCCAGCGCAAAGATGGCAAACCGGTTCCGCCCAGCCTCCACCCTACGGTCGCGATGCAATCAGGCGAGTGATCGGAGGTCTTTCCATGAATCCGCTTCAAAACTGGAACTGGTCGCTCGACGGCTGGATCGTCGTTGCCGGTATTTTATGTGCCGTTGCCTCGGCACTATTGGGAAATTTTCTTGTGCTCCGCAAGATGAGCATGCTCGGCGATGCAATCAGTCATGCCGTCTTGCCAGGCCTGGCCGCGGCATTCTTCATAACGGGAACTCGCGACAGCCTGCCCATGTTCGTGGGTGCGGCCGTAGTGGGCGTACTGACGGCTTTGTTTACCGAATGGATTCGAGGGTTCGGCAAGGTCGACGAAGGTGCTGCAATGGGCGTCGTATTTACCGCGCTATTCGCCGCCGGCCTGGTCATGATCGTCCAAGCCGCTGATCGAGTCGATTTGGACCCAGGCTGTGTCCTCTACGGCGCGATTGAAATGACGCCGCTCAATACGGTGTCCGTCGGCGGATTCGAGATACCGCGAGTCGTTGTCGTTCTTTCGACCGTGCTTGTAATCAATCTCCTCGCGGTCGTTCTGTTCTACAAGGAGTTCAAGATCGCGTCGTTTGACCCTGCGCTGGCAACGACGCTGGGCATCAACGATTCCTTCATGCACTATCTGCTCACAACATTGGTCGCCGTGACTGCGGTCGCCAGTTTTGAGGCGGTTGGAAACATTCTCGTTGTCGCGATGTTTATCGTGCCGGCCGCCGCGGCCTATCTATGCACGGACCGACTTGGAGCAATGATCGTCATCAGCGTGATCGTGGCTGCCTTGTCGGCCATTTTCGGGCATATCGGTGCCATTCTCGTTCCGCAGCTGATTGGCTACCACAGCACGAACACTGCTGGAATGATGGCGACGATGGCAGGGTTGCTGTTCGTGGTGGCCGCATTATTCGCCCCGCGATATGGCGTCGTGGTCGCATTTGCGCGCCGAGCTGCGTTGTCGCTGCGAATCCTCGCAGAGGACGTGGTGGGCCTTCTGTATCGAGCGGAGGAACGCTCGCGCACCGGCGCGCTGTTGAATCAAACCTCGATTCGGCAGGTTCTAGTCAGTAAACCTTGGGTCACCACGATGGTGCTCGCTTCGCTGCGGCGGCGCGGTGAACTGATGCATGACCATGGCGGTTACCGCTTGACCGATCGAGGCCGAGAACGGGCCAGAGCCCTGGTGCGGTCACATCGGCTTTGGGAACAGTATCTCGTCACCAAAGCTGGCGTCGTCGAGAACCAAATTCATGCCAGTGCCGAGCAATTGGAGCACTTCACGGACAATGAGTTGCGACGGCAACTTGACCACCAAATGGCACATCCGACTGTCGACCCACACGGCGCGCCGATTCCACGAGAGTAACGAAAAGGCGAATGGCCCTAGATTGGACGACGACGGCGTCCACTTGCACCAGATAGAACCAATCCTTACATGGCAACCAGCACTGTTGAAGACTACGTCAAGGCGATCTTTCAGATTTGCCGTGAGACGGATGCATTGACATCGACCGGCGCGCTGGCCAGACGACTTGACGTGTCCGACGGAACAGCCAGTCAAGCGATCCGCGCTTTGTCCGAACTAGGGCTGGTTGAATTCGAGCCATACATTGGCGCGCGGTTGACGGGGCAGGGGCATGAGCTGGCCATGCGTGTTATTCGCCGCCATCGCCTTATCGAGTCGTTCCTGGCAACGGTGCTCGGCATGGAATGGGACGAAATTCACGAGGAGGCAGAGCTACTGGAACATGCTGTCTCAGAAAAATTGACCGACAGGATCGACCACTTTCTGGGCCATCCGACATTCGATCCTCATGGTGACCCGATCCCAACATCGGACGGCTCAATGCCAGACAGTGCGGTACTCTCCTTGGATAAGTGCGAACCCCAAACAAACTTCGTGGTTAGTCGTGTGCTCGACCAATCTGGGGCCCTTCTGCGATATTTGTCAACGGTGGGTCTGCGCATTGGGGCGCATGGCCAAATCCATGAAAAATCGGCAATCGCTGGCGTCATTTCGATCAAGCTTAACGGCCAAGTAATCACGATGGGGCGACCGACTGCGGAGAAAATCGTCGTAAGTCGTCCTTCAAAAATCGCCCGAGACTTGCCCCTAGAAAGCACGCGATCGCGTAACGGATCGGTTCGGGTGTCGTGACAATTCCTCGGTTTGCCGCCTCCAATGGCAATTCTTCAGATTGGGAGGGAATTGCCGACTTTTCCGCAAGTTCGTTCGACCGGATGACCGATTAGCGTAATGATAATCTAGGAAGTTTCAGGGAAGTCATGCGTCCAATCGTCACCAGTTTGATGGCCGCTGCGTTGCTGTTCCATGCCTTGCATGGATGCTGCCGCGAGTTCGCGCTGAATCGCGTGCCCTGCGAGAATGCGGCATTCCAAGTCGCCGAGTCGAATGATTGCTGCCATCCGCAACGTGCGGGCAAGGAGCAACAGAATCCTCCGGCACCATGCAAGTCCCAGCCGAATTGCAAGGGGGTCTGCACGTACCTTCCCGCAGAGACGACTCAATTCGACACGCCGCAACTCATTGCCGACCTGCTTTCGGTCACCGCAGGTTTTTCGGACGCGCGGATCGCGGGGCCTCCCCAGCCGACGATGGGATGGCTAGCGATGAACTCATCTGCAGCCACTCTTCCAATGCGGCTGCATCTTCTCAAGGGGCTACTGCTGATTTGAGCAGCTAGCTGTGCATTGCCTCCTTTGGCAATCAACAGATCCTGCCAGCAGCTTGAGTCTGCAGCTTGTGCATGCGCAGATTCAGGCTGCACCTTGATCGTGCGATCCGCTCCGCTCACTCGCACGGGCATCTCCCAATCGTCAACGAAGACCCTTCGCAGAAAGGATTCGCCATGCATCGTTCACTCCTAGCGACTGCGCTATTCATCGGCGGTTTTGCCGCTTCGATCAGCTTGGGCGCCGAGGCTTCGGCCAACCAGGCTCAACAGGTTCTCGATCAGTCCGCCGAACAGCAGAAGTACACGTTCCTGCTCTTCTACAAGGAAGACAACCAGGCCACTCGCACAATGGCGCAGACCTTGAAGACCGGCGTCGCCAAGCGAGCGGATCGGGCGTCGGTGTGCTTTGTATCCGTCGCGGACCCGGCCGAGCAGGCCGTCGTCAAGCGGTTTGGGGTCGCTCGTGCTCCCTTGCCGTTCGCACTGGCGATTGCTCCCAATGGCGCCATCACCGGTCTTTATTCTCAGAAGCTGTCCGAGGCCAATCTGGACGGCGCATTTGTCACGCCCGCGATGGCCGAGTGCATGAAGTCGATGCAGGACAAGAAGCTCGTTCTCGTCTGCGTCCACTCGACCGTTCGCAGTGCGACACCGCCTGCGGTCAAGGACTTCCAGGCCGATCCCGAATTCAAGGATCGCGTTGCCGTGATATCCGTTCAGGCAAACGATGCCTCGGAAGCCCAGTTCCTTAAGCAGATGGAGATCGTACCGGCGCAGACCAAGGGCTCGACGATTGTGTTTCTCGCGCCGCCGGCCGTGCTCGTGGGAAAATTCGGTTCGACGGCCACGAAGGCTGAGATGGCAGCGGCGCTGCACAAGGCCGGCCAGTGCTGCGACGACCCGAACTGCAAGCACGCGCATGGGCCGCAAGCCACCAAAAACTCCAATGCGAAGAGGAACTAGCGATGAATCTGCGCACCATTGTCTGGAAAGAAATCTGGCAACGCCCGTCGGCAGTGGCCACGTGCGTGCTCGCCATTCTCTTGGGAGTGGCGGCGTTGGTGGCGATTCGACACGTCACCGTGTTCTCCGAACGCGAAGTGGGGCGGCAGTTGCAAACACTAGGGGCCAACATCCTCGTGTTGCCCAAGGGAGCCTCGTTGCAGGACTACTATTCCGCCGATCAAAACGGAATGACGCTGCCCGAAGAGCATGTGTCTCAGATCATGCTGGCGGGATTGACGGGCGTCGAGAAGCTGTCGCCCAAGTTGTGTGTGCCGGTGGTACTTGAGGGCGCGGCATTGACGCTGACTGGCATTTTGCCGCAGGCCGAATTTCAAGCGAAGGAGACTTGGCAGACCGTCACGCTCTTTCAGAAAAAAGCACACGTTGG
>CAZUPX010000399.1:0-5098 GCA_964622155.1 uncultured Planctomycetaceae bacterium
CGACTTCGATGGGGCGGCATGCTGAAGGAAAAAGTCCGAACGTTGATCTGTCGTAGCGATTCCGGTTGGGAGTCCATCGCGGCCGGCCTTGATGCCTCTTGGAGCCGGCATTTCTGAGCGATGCGCCAGGGATCGAAGCCCGCCAGGGCCGAGACGCCGCAAGGCGGCTCGGCTCGCGAGAGCCCGGCGCGCGGGCTCGCCCGCGCGGGCGCTATCTCTCATTTGCGGAAGCCGAGGTAGCGCTGTTGCATCAGCCAACTTCCGCGGCGGGAACTTCGGGTTTAAGTCTCGTTAGTCAAGCATCTCGTCATCCTTGAAAACCAGCAGCGTGAGAATCTCGTCGTCTATCGTGCGGCATGTCTCTTCATACAGCTCATACTTCTGCGCATCCCACCGGTCGAACCAAGCGTCCGCGCCGATCAGCAAGCGGCGGCTGCGTTCGGCCTTGCCATGGAGCACGTCCATGGCATAGCCGTCCGCGTCCAGATCGTTGCGAGGAAACCACTTTTCGGGAATTTGGCGCGGCCGGCAAAACCACTTCCGACCGTTGGCGGTGTGACAGATCAGCATGGCAGGCTCGGGTCCGTACTCGACCAGCCGAATGGCGGTCGCGGTGATGCTGGTGCCAAATTCCTTTCGGAGGCCCTCCACGGCCTGGAAAGAGACTTTGCCAATTTGATTCGCCATCGGCGTGAAGAGAAACCGGGGCATAAGGAGATCCGCAGCGTAACCATCCGCGACGCGCTCCGGGTCCAGCGGGCCCTTCGCAGGGTTACCGATGTCGTCCGACCAACAGACCAAGGATCGGCCCCGGTGGTGGTTCCAGTGGCCCAATTCGTGCGCCGCGGAAAATCTCCGCCTGGTCGGGATAGATCGGCTGTTTACTGTGATCACCGCGCGGTCGTCGGCACCGACGATTCGTCCCTCGCACCCGTCTAGTGGGCGGTACTTGATGATGGCGCCGGCATAATAGGCGATTGCTTCGACGTCGATGTCGCCGGCGGCGGTCACGCCAAGGTTTTTGAGGAGATCTTCCGCCGGCGATAGTCGGTTCACGTCGCATTGCCTTCGTCATCGATGACGCCAAGGTCGATGAGGTCCTCTATGAAGCTATCCACGTCCGCTTCTGTGTCCTCCCCCTTGCGCGCGGCAAGGGTCAGCTTTTGCTTAAGCGCATTGTCGTTTTGTGCGAAGTGTTGGATCAGCGCGCGCTTGCGCTCTACCGGCCATTGCAGGACGTTGCTTCGGTGTCCGGCCTTGTGCGCCGCGTAGCCAGCGCGCGCAGCCGCCAACTTGCGGCGACCGACGCTTGCCATGGCGTCGGCGATAAGCGCGCCGGTCCGAGCGGCAATGGCGTCGGCATCTTCGCCGGCTTCTTTCAGCTCGGCCAGCAGCTCGTCATCGCTCATGGCATCTATATCGTCGGCGAGCATATTGCAAAGCCGCTCGAGCTTTTCGCGTGCCTCGTTCTGCTTCTTATTCATGGGTCGGGCCTTTCGGGTATTCGCGCAGGAGCGCGCGGCGTACGCGCTTGCGCGCGGCGGCGTACTCCTTGTCGCTCATGGGTTCCATTTCGCGGACTTCGTCCGGCGACCAACCTTCCATGTTGCCGATCACAATGGCCTGGGCCTGAGGGTCGTCTTCGAACATCGCTTCGATGCGGCCGAGCGTCTTTCCATGGTCGAGCCGTCCTATGACGGCCTGCTCCGGCGACGGTGTCGGGTCGGGGGCGTCCACGATGGGATCATCCTCGCGGTCTTCGGTAGCGCCGATGGGCGTCTCCCGGGCCCATTCCTCGCGCGCATGGGAGGCAATGCTTCGGATCACGTTGCCCAAGAAGGTTGCCGGATTGACGCCGCGCGGGCAGTTACGGCCGCCGTTCTCCTCCAGGGCACGACCAATGGCTTCCTGCAATAAGTCGTCAGGCTCCATCCCCGTGCCCGGCGCCAAAGCGGTCGCCTTTTTGCGGAGGCGGGTCAGGTCGATCGGGCGCAGCGCCTCGAGCGCCGAACGCAGTTCGGCGGAAGTGAGCAAATCACGCTGCGGAACGGCCTCCACCGGTGCGAAATCCTCCTTCCAATCCCTTAGGCCGGGCTCGGCGTGGGTCGCGGACAAATATTTTCTCGAATTCTTTGTCCGAGAGCAGGTGTCTCGCCGGCCTATCTAGGTAACGGCCGCACCGTCGGCCATCATCGAGCCAAGCCGGAGCGGACGGCAACAGGCCGCTCGACAGATTTAGGAGAATAGCATGACCAAGACTGAACACCCCGGGGCCAAGGACGGCTACCAGATCATCATCGACAACCGGCCGCATCGGTGGCCGGATCCGGCCATCACCGGCGCCCAACTCAAGGACTTGGCGGGCGTCGATCCCACGTCGTTCGACGTGTGGCAGGACGTGCCTGGCCCCGAGGACAAGGTGATCAACGACACAGACACGGTGGACCTGACCAGGCCCGGCGCGGAGCGGTTCTTCACCGGCAAGAAGACGACGACGGAAGGCTAAGCGACGATGAGCTTCCTTCCATCGGACGACCGGCGCTACCTCACCGACAAGAGCATCGCTTTCGAGGAAGTCGAAAACGGTGCGCAAAAGGGCATTATCCTGCAAAACTACCCACTACCGACCGGGCGATATGACGCTCCGTCGGCGGATATCCTGATTCTGCTGCCGGCGGGCTACCCGGACGTACCACCGGACATGTTTCATACCATGCCGTGGGTGAAGCTGACGCCCGGCGGTCGATATCCGAAGGCCGCCGATCAGCCGGTCGACTTCGCCGGCCGGAAATGGCAGCGGTGGTCGCGGCACAATAACGAGTGGCGCGCCGGTGTGGACGGAATCTGGACGATGCTGAAGCGCATCGACAACGCTTTGGCTATGGCCGCATGACCACCTATAGCTTGACCTTGAGGCAGGATCATTTCGAGGATCTGAAGGCCCATCTCATCCATTTGGATGGATGCGAGCGGGCGGCTTACGTCCTCTGCCGCGAGGCCAATATCAGGGCCGACCCGTGGGACCGTGCGGGCCATCGCAAGTTCCTGTCCTGCGAGGTGCGGCCGGTGCCGGCGGAAGATCTGTTCGAGTCTACGCCCGACCATGTCACCTGGCGGACGCAGTCGTTCGTGGCGGCGCTTAAGGCCGCCAGCGCCGAAGCGATGACGGTTGCCGTGGTCCACAGCCATCCCCCCGGCATTGACCGGTTCTCGCCGCAGGATGACCGGAACGAGCCGGACTTGGCGCAGCTTGGAATCAACCGAAACGGCCCCGGCACCAACATTCTGAGCTTGGTATTGACGGCGGACGGCCTGTTGGCCGGTCGCATCTGGCTGGCGCCGAAGAAGGACGGCCACGCGCCGCTGCGGATCATTCGTGTCATGGGCCGCGACATTGCGCTTCACTACTCGGGTCGGGGTCATAGCCTGTCGCCGGCGGCCTTTCATCGGCAAGCGCTGGCCTTCGGACAAGCGCTTAATCACGACCTAGCCGCGCTGCGTGTCGGTATCGTAGGCTGCGGTGGAACCGGCAGCGCCACGGCCATGCTTCTGGCCCGCCTCGGCGTCGGCCAGCTTGTCTTGATCGATAACGACATCGTGGACCGCACGAACCTCAACCGTCTGCATGGCGCGCGTCAGGCCGATGCCGATGCCATGCACCCCAAGGTAAAGGTGGTCGCCCGCGCCATTGCGGAAATGGGCCTCGGCGTGCGGGTCGTGCCTATGGAGGCGTGGGCCGGCGACGAGCGCTGCCGCGACGCGCTGAGGTCCTGCGACATAGTCTTCGGCTGTACCGACGATAACGAGGGCCGGCTGATTCTTAACCGGCTGGCCTACTACTACTTGATTCCGGTGATCGACATGGGCCTTGCCATCGACATAGGCGACGGCGACATGCCGAAGGTGAAGGCTTTTGACGGTCGGGTTACGGTGTTGCAGCCGCACGCCACCTGCCTATTGTGCCGCAACGTCATCAGCACCGAGCATGCGCGGGCGGAGTCGCTGCGCCGCGCCAATCCGACCGAATATGAGCGGCAGAAGGTCGAGGCGTACGTGGTCGGTGAGGGCGATCCCAGCCCGGCGGTGGCTACCTTCACCACTGAGGTCGCGACCATGGCGGTCAATGAGGTGATTCATCGGCTCCAAGGGTTCCGTGGGCTGGAAGGTTCGGCCGACAACCGGGTCCGCAAGTTCCATCTGATGGTGGACCGCCGCCCCGGCCACAAGCCGCGCGAGGGGTGCCGGATCTGTGATCGGCAGGCTATTTGGGGTCGCGGCGACGACGATCCTTTCCTTGGGCTGGTGGGTTGAGCCGATGCTGGCCGATCTTTGCCGTGCGGCGCTCGTGCGCCTGTGCTTGATCCCGAACCCCGCATATCTCGCGCGCCTCGTCGGCACGCACCCGACGCCCGAGGATATTGCACCGGGCTGGGTCTATGTCGTGGGCGGACCCAAGTACCAGAAGTGGGCATATTTTCGCTGCCCGACCGGCAACGGGGAAATTATTCAACTTTCATTGATACCTAACCGCAGGCCGCGCTGGCAGGTCAATATCGACTGGCTTCGCCGGCCGACCATTGCTCCATCTGTCCGGCAATTGGAGGGGACGTTTGCCCACTTCTGGCTCCGAAAAGGTGCCGTGGAATGGTGTGCGGACAATGGGAGATCTGTGCCACGAGACAGAAATTCTGATCTGCTATTTAGACGCGATTCGTGAGATAAAATGAGCCTGAATAAGATCGGAGCGGCTGGCCACATTGCGAGCGAAACGTGGCCCCTGCGCCATTTGGTGCCGCCTCTATTCTCTTGCGGCCGGCCTAGCCGGCTAATGTCAGCTTTGGCAGTGAATCAAAAACGGCAATCCGTCGCGTACTGGCTGTCCTGCCATCGGCTCAATGCCGAGCAACAAGATTGGGTCATTGCCGGGCGACGAGATGCGAAGTCGCGCAAACACAGCGCGTCTGTTCGGTAGCAGTAAGAGCACGGACAAGGGCGATCCCGCGTGAGCGGGATCGCCCTGGTTCCCAGGTGCGGACCGGTGATTAGGAGTCGGTGCCGAATCGCCACACCGGGATGCCCATCTTGCGGGCCTTGTCGG
>CAZUPX010000400.1:0-1866 GCA_964622155.1 uncultured Planctomycetaceae bacterium
ACAGCATCAGGAACGGACATGGGACCCACGAGGCGTCTCAGCCTCTAACACTTCTTCCACGACGTAACAGGCGATATGGAGGAAGTAGGATACCGGGGCGGAGTCGTGAGCTAAATCGAGCGCTCCTTGACAATTGCGTCATAGGCCTCGCTGAGGGTGGCGACCTTCTCCGTGGCTATGGTGACGAACTCCTTCGGCACACCACGCGCGATGAGTTTGTCCGGCTGATTGTCTGCCACAAGCATGCGGTAGTGGCTCTTCAGCTCGTCATCGCTGATGGGTGGCTTGACGCCGAGCACGTCGTAGGGATTGCGCTTAGCGGCAACGACGTGGCGCGCCCTGATGTAGCTGAACTCCGTGTCGGTAAAACCGAAGAGCTTGGCGACCTGCCCTAGGAACTGTTCTTCCTGCGGATGCACCTCCTCGTCGGCTTTGGCGATATGGAAGAGACCTTCAAGCACGTCCTCGAGCAGCTTGCGGTTGCCCTTGAAGACAGTGACGAGCTGCTCGGCACAGGGCTCGTAGCCGGTCATGTCCTGCTTGGCGAGATTGAAGAGGCGGGCGGCTTGCTTCATCTCCTCCGCAGACACGTTGAACGCCTCTTTGAACGCTTTGACCTCATCAGTGGTAACGCTGCCGTCGGCCTTAGCCATCTTGGCGCCAAGCACGATCACGCCCACGGTGAAGGGTAACTGGTTCTCTAGTCTCTCCTGCTCTTTGTGCCGGTCGCGGACGTTGACTGCTGCCCCGCTGCCAAGCAGGGCGGCGATCTGGCCTCCGATCGAGAGATCGGCAGTAGCTGTTGCGAGCCTTCCCCAAATCGACATTGTCGAAATCCTCCCAGATTTTGTTAGTTGGCTAGAGCACAAGGAGCGCTGGTCAGCAAGAGGGAAGCCTTAACCGGCCCAATGGCCGCTTTAAGCGGTTGCCCAACAATCAGAGCAGCGATGGATTTAGCATTCGCCGTCACGGAACATGTCCGTTTAGGGTCATTCTGCGACACACTGATCAAGCTGGGTCGCGACGGCGCGGCTGGAATCGCCTGAAAGCAGACATGAGCTCGCCGAACTTAAGGGGGACGGCGCACGCTGGTCGACCTCTGTTGTAGAGGAGTACGACCATGCAAAAGCTAGATATAGCAATCCATGAAGGCGCGAGCCGCACCCCGTGGAACAAGGGCAAACTGCTCGGCGCTAAACCGCCGTTGCGAACGAAGCATGTCTGGGCGATCCGGACCAAGCTGCAGGTCGGGGGCCGAACACGCGATCTTGCCATGTTCAATCTTGCCATCGACAGTAAGCTCAGGGGCTGCGATGTCGTCAGCCTCAAGGTCGAGGATGTGGCTCCGCATGGGATCACCGTTGATCGCGCCACCGTCCGCCAAAAGAAAACCGGACATCCCGTCAGGTTCGAGTTGACCGAACAGACCCGGGAGGCGATCGATGACCACATCAAGGCCGCCGGCAAGAAGCCCGGCGAGTTCCTGTTCGCAAGCCGCCGTAACTACGATCGGTGCATGACAACGCGGCAATATGCGCGGCTGGTGTCGGGATGGATCGCAAGTATCGGATTGGACCCGAGATTTTTCGGGACGCACTCGCTGCGTCGAACCAAAGCGACGCTCATCTATCGCCGCACCGGCAACTTACGCGCGGTCCAATTGTTATTGGGACACACCAAAATCGAGAGCACGGTGCGCTACCTCGGCATCGAGGTCGACGATGCACTCGCCATAGCCGAGCAGGTTGATGTCTGAAATACCCGGGCAGAGCAGACATGCTCTGCCCGCCACCTCAGTTCCGCTTCTCGGCCGGACGCGCGGGCAACGTCGCGGAACCGTCGAACCTGGGGCGCGCTTGTGAAGGC
>CAZUPX010000401.1:0-2812 GCA_964622155.1 uncultured Planctomycetaceae bacterium
CAAACGCCACGCCCGGCGACATGATCAAATCGATTTGATCGACGTCGATTCGCTTGTTGGGCAGATCTCGCAACTCTGCCTTCGGCTCCAAAATCTTGTACATGCCAACGTCCAATTCGTCCATGCTTTCTAGCAAGAACAGCTCCAGCAATCCCTCAACGCAGTACGGAACGACGATTCGCTTGTCGCTATTGAGCATCTCGGGCAAATTGTTTCGCGTGCGCACCTCGGTTCGCACGTCGATGTAGACCATCACGGTGCCGGCACGGCGGTATTCATCAGTGGCAACAAATTTGTCGCAGATGATGCGGCTCACCCCGTCCTTGTCGGGCTGGGCTTTTCGATTGGCGTGAGCCTGCTCGCGAATCGCTTTCTTGAGGTCAAGCGCTTCGGTCAATTGATCTTGTGTCATCCGCAATGCCTGCAATAGTCCAGTCTGAGTATGAATCGGCGAGCGAATATCCCGCCGCAGCTATAGTACTTGCTTTGCCGGCCAAGGCAACCCGTCGAGCGAAGGCCGCCGACCAAAGCCACAGGACACGCTTTACAATGTTGACTGGGCGCGCTGGGGGCGGACTGCTTCGACGAGACAGGCGACGGTCTGGTCGAGCAATGCACTGCCGCCGAAGGCGACGCCTAGCGCTCGCACCTTGTCGGTGACAATCTGGTTTCTTGGCTGCGTGGGCTGGCCGACAATCTCGGACTGGCTACCGGAGATACGCTTGGCCAATTGGGCCACTTCGAAATCAGAAACATAGCGGTCGTAACAATTGAAGGCCTCGCCCGCGACGTTAGCAGCCTGCAACAACACGTCTACGCCGCGAGCGACGTCGGCCGCGTGGACTTCCTTGCCACCGCGCTGGCACGTGACGGGCCTACCGAGCACGACATCACGCACCAGCGAGTACCACTTGCTGGCCTCCACCGGATGCGCCACGCCATAAATGCCAGTCGGTCGCAGCGCGCAGATCGCAAAGCCTTCGTCCGAGCCGCCAGAGGCGCCCAGGCCGTAGCTGTGGACAAATGCCTCGATGGCGGCCTTGTGGGCCCCATAGTGGCTGCCCGGCCACAGCGGGTGGGTTTCGTCCAATGGCCTCTCGGGCAGAATCTTGTCGTAAACGGCGCAACTGGATATGTAAACGAAACGTGGAATGCGCTGTGCATGGGCGACCGCGATCAATTGTAGCGTTCCGATCACGTTCCGCTCGGCGACCTGGGCGTCAAACTGAAGTCCGGTGCGCGACCCTGTCTGCGAATAATCGAGGGCCGCGTGTACGACGGCGTCGCAATCGGACAGCAACTCCTCGGTCGCGTGGTGATCGCCGAGCTGGCCTGGCACCCACTCGATTGAACCGGCCAGATGCCCCATGCCGCTACGATCGCTGGTCGGGCGAAACCAGCAGCGACAGTGACGACCTGCCGAAACCAGTTGGGCCACGATGTAGCGTCCCAGAAAACCCGTGGCACCGGTGACGGCAATCTTCATGGTCCAGCGTCTCCTTAAAAGCGATCATGCTTTGACATTACTAATCGAGTCGGCAAATCAAGCTCCGATTATCACGAGGTCGGTTGACGGCGAAAGGCCTCCTCGGTCACGCACGGTGGTCAAAGTCCTTTTGTGCATTTAGAATACCAGCATGAGCGCATCCTACTTGATTGCCGGTTGTCGCACGCCGATCGGAAAACTTCTGGGATCGCTGTCCTCGCTGCCGGCGCCGCGGCTGGGGGCGGTCGCCATCGCGGAGGCGATACGTCGCGCCGGCCTGCCAGCCGACGCGATCGAGGAAGTTATCATGGGCAACGTGCTCCCGGCCGGCGTGGGACAGGCGCCGGCGCGTCAGGCCGCGATCTTCGCCGGTCTGCCCGACACGATCGCTGCTCTGACCATCAACAAGGTCTGCGGGTCGGGTTTGAAGGCCGTCATGCTGGCCGACCAGGCGATTCGCGCCGGCGATGCCCAGGTGATCGTGGCCGGCGGCATGGAGAGCATGAGCCGTGCACCTTTTCTGGTCACCGGTGCTCGTCAGGGCTGGAAGTTCGGCGACCAGCAGGTGCAGGACTCGATGCTGCACGACGGCCTATGGTGCGCCTTCGAGGACATGGCCATGGGCGCTGAAGCCGATTACATCGCCGCCACGCGCGGCGTTTCGCGCGAGGATCAGGACGCCTTCGCGCTGGAAAGCCACCGCCGCGCAGTGGCCGCCGCCGCAAAGACTGCCGAAGAGATCGTGCCGGTGACGGTGAAGTCCGGCAAGACCGAAGCTGTCGTCAACCATGACGAAGGTCCGCGAGCCGACACGACCTTAGCGGCGTTGGCAAAACTGCGCCCCTCATTCGCGGCCTCGGGCACGGTCACTGCCGGCAACGCGTCGCAAATCAGCGACGGAGCGGCCGCCGTCGTGGTGGTCTCTGAACACGTGGCTCGCGCCAGCCGCTCGCCGATCAAGGCGCGAATTGTCGCCAGCGCAACCAGCGGCGTCGCGCCCAAGGAGATCTTCATCGCGCCGGTTTCGGCCATCGAAATGGTGCTGGCCAAAGCGAAGATGACGCTGGCCGACATCGACTTGATTGAACTGAACGAGGCGTTCGCCGCTCAATGTCTGGCTTGTGTTCGACCGTTGAAAGCCGATCTCGAAACGACGAACGTCAATGGCGGCGCGATCGCACTGGGCCATCCGATTGGCGCCAGCGGTGCCCGTGTGCTGGTCACGCTGCTGTATGCCCTGGCCGAACGCGGGCTGAAACGCGGGCTGGCATCGCTGTGTCTCGGCGGAGGCAATGCCGTGGCGATGATTGTGGAGCGCGAGTAGAG
>CAZUPX010000402.1:0-6390 GCA_964622155.1 uncultured Planctomycetaceae bacterium
TCCGTCTGCCATAGCCGCGACGCTTGAGGCATCCGTTGAATGGCGGCGTCACCGATTCTCTCGAGCGCCTCGTTATGCCGCAGCATGGCGCGATTGATTTCCTTGAGCGCCTCCTCCCACCGCAGCATTCCGACGAGTATCCGGCAATGCACGTGATGCGCGTGGAAGGAATCCAGTCCTGGATCCAAAGCGAGGGCCGTTTTGACCTCATCCAGCGCCTCCTGGCGGCGATGAAGGCTGTTGTAACTGGAGGCGAGATTGGAGTGGTACAATAAACTCCGGGGAGCCAGTTCGACGGCGCTTGCAGCGTCAGCCAGGGCTTCGGTGAGGTTGCCGAGCTTTGAGTGTGTGTAGCTACGATAGCTGAAATGCTTCGCGGATGTGGGGTCAAGTTCGATCGCTCGACTTTGGTCTGCCAGCGCTTTGGCCGATTCCCCCAACTTCTGGAATGCCTCCCCACGTAGTTCGTACCAACCCGCGCCGCCTTCGAGTTCAACCCCTTTATCGCAATCGGCTAACGCTTCCTGATATCGGCCCTGACGAAGATAGAAACGTGCCCGCGCGCTGTATCTGCCGGCGTAGTTGGGTTCGAGCTCAATCGCCTGCGTATAATCGGCCAGCGCCTTTTCCGGTTCGTTCAAACGCTCGAAAGCGCCGGCCCGTGCATAGTGTGCCTCGGCGGATTGTGCGTCGCTGTTCGAAACCCCTCGAAATACTTGTACGGCCTCCTCGCGCCGATTGAGACGCAGAGCAGTGTCCCAGAATACCGAATACGCCCACGAAATCTGGTCGCTGTTCGCGCGGGGACGGCCCAACGTCGTCAGGACTTGCACGGCCCGCAATGCGGATTTGTAAGCGTCCTCCCATTTCCCTTGCCGCTCATACAGGTTGGCGAGCTGCCGATATGAAATGCCCAAGACAAGCCGGCGGGCCGACTTGTCTTGATCGTTCAACACTCGCTCCCAGATTTGAGTCCCCCGCTCGAACGATTCAATTGCCTCTGCTTCTTCTGCGGCATTAGCGCGGATGATATGAATCCCGGCTAAGTCGCTGGCAAAGCCGGGAACGTCGGGGTGGTCTCTTACGAGCTTCTCCCAGACTGTAATCCCTCGAGTGTAAACTTTCAGCACCTTCGGATAGTCCTTAGTGTCGGTACCGCCGCCGCGGTAATTTGTGAATACAACTCCTTCTCGAAGACTCTTCCAGGCGCTGACGTCGGTCCCTTGTTCGACCAAGGGCTCAACGATTTCGAGCACGTGTTCCATCTCGGCGATCCATTGATTCGAACCTATCTGGTTGTAAATGTGACCCAGGCGAAAGTGCGCGGCGGCCAACTCGGCCTGCAAGGCCGAATCACCTTTGTGGGCTGTGACAAAATCTTGGTAGTACTTGACTGCCGACTCGAGCAGCTCCTTGCGCAGCGGCTCCATACCGGGTGCGTCCAGCAGCCTGTTTTCGCTGATTGTTGTGAAATAGTCGTCGACCGCCTGCTGTGATTGCTCGAAATTTGCCTGCGCGATTTCACGTTCGCGCTGGGCGACTTCCCGTTGTTGCTGAGCCTCTTTGCGTTTGTTCTGGGCAATTGCGCGCTGTTGCTGCGCTGCGTCCCGCTCATATCGCGCCTCGTCGAGTGCGGCTAGAGTCAGCGATCGTTCGCGCCACAGGAGCCCGGACCCCAGCACCAGCGCGCATGCCGCAACCACGCCGGCCGTGGTGACAATCGCCCGGTGCCGGCGCGACCACTTGGTCATGCGGCGGGCCATGCTCGGCCGCCGGGCGCGAATCGGCTGGTCTTCCAGAAACCGCCGCAAATCGTCGGCCAGCTCCTGGGCCGTGACGTAACGCTCGCGGGCGTCCTTGGCCATCGCCTTGAGTACGATGGTTTCCAAATCCGCGGGAATGGCCCGGTTCCACGTCCGCGGTGGTTTGGGTTCATCGAAGGCGATTTGGCGCAGGAGTTCCTGGCGATCCTCGCCCGCAAAAGCGGGCCGCAGCGTCAACAGCTCATAGAGGGTCACGCCCAGCGAATAAACGTCCGAGCGATGATCGACCACCACGCGCTTGGCCAATGCCTGCTCGGGACTCATGTAGCGCATGGTTCCCAGCAGGTCGCCGGTCATCGTCATGCCCGCATCCCCTACGATCCGGGCCAAGCCAAAATCGGTGACCCACAGCTTGCCGGTGGCGTCGAGCATCAGGTTGCCGGGCTTGACGTCGCGGTGCAGGATGCCGTGCTGATGGGCATGGTCGAGGGCCTCGGCGGCTTGGATGCCCAGCCGCGCGACGCTGTGGAGGAAAGCTGTGGCACTAGTGGCCCGCTGGGTGGAAATCGCAGCTTGTGGCGGTCGCAACGTAGGGGCCGAGGCGGGGGTGGGCCGCGACGGCGGTTCGACGGCGGGTGACTTGTTCTTGCTTTCCGAGCCGCCGGTGAGCAGGTAGCTGATGGTGCCAGCGTCGGATCGGTCGGCGGCGGGCAGGCCATCGCGCTGACGTAGTTCGCGGATCGCCTCGGCCAGCGTCTGGCCGGCGATGTACTGCATGGCAAAATAGTGGACGCTGCGGTCGCAGCCGATGGCGTAAACCGAGACGATATTCGGGTGGTCGAGCGTGGCGGCCGCCTGGGCCTCGTTCTTGAAGCGGGCCAGTTGCCGCGGGTCCATCACGGCGGCAAACGGCAGCACCTTGAGCGCCACGCGCCGCGCGAGCGAAATCTGCTGGGCTTCGTAAACGATTCCCATCCCACCCCGACCGACTTCGCGCACGATCTGGTAGTCGCCCAGGGTGCCCGTGACCGGTGACGCGCTATCTACCGACTCAATCGCCTGTGGGCCATCGACCATAAGCATGCGCATCGTTTGCAGTGCAGGAAGAACCCGGCGCAGCACGCTGGTCAACTGCGGATAGCGCTGGGCATATTCCTCGATCTGGGGCCGCTCACCGCGATCATTGCATTTGATGAACTCGTCGACGACCTCGGCAAGAAGCGATTCCACCGATGTGTTTTCTGTATTTGTGGCGTCAATCATAACTCCGACTCCGTCAGCCCACGTTCGATCAGGATTTTATGCAGTCGAAGCAATGCCCGACCGTGGCGTTTCTTGGCCGCATCGGATTGAATATCCAGCAGGTAGGCGATATCTTCGTAGGATGCGCCCTCGAAGGTGCGCATCAGGAGGATCTCCCGATCGGTGTCCGGCAGTCTCGCGATCGCCTGGCGCACTTGGCTGGCCATCTCTCGCGCGGCGATTTGTCGACTTGGCGTAGAGCCAGAGGCGAACAGCTGCCGAGCTAACGCCAGGGAAGAGCGTTCCGGCAGCCGGACTTCACGATTTACATCTCGGCGCGCGGCCATTAAATGCCTGCGATGCAGAATGAGCAGACGTTCGTATGTGGTCTTGCGCATCCACAAATGAAACGGCATCGGCTGCCGCCGGAGATAGTCTGCGAATCGTTGAGCCGCCTCAGTCTGCGCTTCCTGAATCACGTCGGATGGATCGACCCGTGCACGAAGGCTTCGATTGAGCCGCAGCTCGACGAATTTCAGTAAGGATGGCCGGTGCCGTTCAAGCAGCTGACCGAACGCCGTTTGATCGCCGGAGGCGGCCTGTTCGAGCAGCCTTCGAGTCTCCACGGAGTCGGGTTTCACTTGATCCATAAACGAGATTCTCCCCCGAACTTACCTGTAAGAAATCAAGAACAGGGACAAAGATTTTGAGAAAAACTTGCGGTTTGCCCTAACGTGCACGGCCGTAACAGTTTATGAGACGGGATTGTCCGGCCAGTCTTTTCTGGCCGCTACAGCACTGCTGCCCGGGCATCTGGCCGACGACGATTGGCGGCGGCATCGAAATCCGCGCGCTGCGGTTGAGAATCGCGGCAAATAAGTTCCGCGTGACGGCCACCGGCGTCGCGGGCAATTGGACGAGGGCAGGCGCGTGCCGAAATACGTTGGTTTTTCGAGTCCAACCCCGGCATCGGGGCTGATCAGAATCCCAACATCTCGTAAACTCGGCGGCTAGTCGGCACGGCCTCTTTGGCCCAGGTTGTCTGGACTGCGCCCCACGCTGACGGCCTTGCAGCAGCTCGCTTGCGTCAGTCCGTGGACTAAGCCCCGCCGTACCTGCCGTCCCGCACTTCGAAATGTCCGCGCGGTCATTGCGATTGAATGTATGGCGGATCTCACCAGGCTCGCCGCCATCGAGGCCCAGCTTGCCGCCACGGCGGACTACGACGTCACGCCGGTCGATTCGAAGGCGAAGCGCGGAAAGGCGCAAGGGGCGCGGAACGTCGGTCGATTATGCGAGGCAAATTAGTGCACAGAAGGGCACTGCTGGACAAGCCAGCAGTGGCATGCGGCACTGCCCAAAAAACCCTCGCTCGCGCTTCGGGCTAGTGTACGGCTGCAGAGTACAGCAGTGCGGCGTCAGCCCGACGGGCCTTGCAGGCTGTCGGCCAGCTTGCCGAGGGCTTCGGTCTCGATCTGGCGGACTCGCTCGCGCGTCAGGCCCAGCGATTCGCCGATCTCCTTGAGCGTCCGCGGTTCGTTGTCATCCAGCCCAAATCGCATCCGCAGCACGGTGGCTTCGCGAGGGTCCATGGTGTCGAGCATTCGCATGACGTGGACGAGAGTGTCGCTGTCGACCAGCTCGTCCTCGGGGCTCTTGAGCCGCTCGTCCATGATCATCTCGCCCAGCGACCAGCCGGCCTCGGTCTGGTCGGTCTGCGGCGTGGAGTTGTAAATGTGGATCGCTTTCTTGATGATCGGCAGCTTCTTCTTCGGCAGGCCGAGCACGCGGGCGATCTCTTCGGGCGTTGGTGTGCGTGCTAACTCTTCGGATAGTCGCGCTGTGGCGCGGCGCCACTTGCTCAACAGCTCAACCATGTAGGCCGGAATGCGTATCGTCTTGGCTGTGTTGATGAGCGCCCGCTTGATCGATTGCTTGATCCAGTAGCTGGCGTACGTGCTGAACCGGGTGCCCATGCCCGGATCAAATCCCTCGACGGCCCGTAGCAGCCCGAGGTTGCCTTCTTCGATTAGGTCCTGCAGGCTCAGGCCTTTGCCGGTATAGCCGCGGGCGATGTTGACGACCAGCCGCAGGTTGGCGCGAACCATGCGGTCGCGGGCGCGGGTGTCCCCTTTGCCAATCGCGGTGGCCAACACTTGTTCGTCGTTGGCCGTCAGGAGCGAAGTCTCGTTGATCTCGCGCAGGTAGGTTTCCAGAGGAGACTGGACTGCGGAGGCCGCTCGCCGTCGTGTGGTTGCCATGCTCGTTTTTGATCGCGATGTCGATTGAGGGCTTAGCGAACAAGAAAGCTATCGACGTAACGTGGGGGATTCTGCAAAGATCCGTCGACTTGACCTCGTGCGACGAATGTGCTGCGCGTTCTGGGGTTATCGATGAAAGCGACCTGACGCTCGGTCTCCAGACAGATGCCAGAGTCGGCGCCGTAGGTGCGCACGTTGTGCACCTTGGACCGATGGCGACGGGTCGAACCGCGTGCGGCTTGACACAGGTCGGACGATTATTCGGACCGTTGCGGCGCAAGCACTTATGATCGCTGTGAGGGCCGTGCGCGGGGCTACTTGATGAGCGGTCCGGAGTCGCCCCCGACACCGCCCTTGAGGTCGGCCGGCGGTGTGCCGCCGCTGTTGCCCGAGCCACTGCCGCCTTGCCCTTCGGCTTTGTCTTGCTCGGCCCAGTCGACGCGCTTGCGCGACAGACCAATCTTTCGCTCGGCCGGATCGACACGCAGAATCTTGACCTCGATCTCGTCGCCGACCTTCACGATCTCTTCGGCGTTTTCCACCTTGTGGTCGGCCAGCTCCGAAATGTGCAACAGGCCCTCCAGACCGTTTTCCAAGCCGACGAACACGCCAAAGTTGGTGATCTTGGTCACCGTGCCGGTCACGAGCTGGCCAGGCTGATATTTGCTGGGGATGTCGGTAGCCCAAGGGTCTTCTTCCAACTGCTTGAGCCCCAAGGCGATGCGGCGGCGCTGCTGATCGACCGAAAGGACCTTGCACTCGATGGTCTGCCCTTTCTCGACCACTTCGCTGGGATGGCTGATCTTGCGCGTCCACGACATGTCGCTGACGTGCAACAGGCCGTCGATGCCCTCCTCGATCTCGATGAAGGCCCCATAGTTAGTCAGATTGCGGACCGTGCCTTTGACCATCGTGCCTGGCGGGTAGCGCTCGGCCACCTTGTCCCAGGGATTGGCCTGGGTCTGCTTCATGCCCAGTGAAATCTCTTGCTTGTTCTTGTCGATGTTGAGCACCACGACGTCAATCTCGTCGTCAATGTGCACCAACTCGTTCGGATGGCTGATCCGCTTGGTCCAAGACATCTCGCTGATGTGTACCAGGCCCTCGATCCCCTCTTCGAGCTT
>CAZUPX010000403.1:0-8124 GCA_964622155.1 uncultured Planctomycetaceae bacterium
CGAGCGCATGGTCCTGCCGGTCGCCAGCCAACTGGAGCACGACGACCAATACCCGACCGAGATCGTGCAAGGGATGAAGGAACTCGGACTGTTTGGCGCAAACGTGCCGGCGGAGTATGGCGGTTTGGGGCTGGACTATACGACCTACGCCATGATCGTTGAGGAGCTGTCTCGCGGCTGGATGAGCGTCGTCGGTCCGTTGGGCACGCACTCGGTGATCTGCGACATCATCCATCGCTTCGGCACTGAGGAACAGAGACGCGAATTTCTGCCCGGCTTGGCGACCGGCCAGCGGCGCGGCGGACTGGCCCTGTCGGAAGCCGACGCCGGCACCGACGTGCAGCGCATCCGAACCACCGCCACGCGCCGCGGCGACGGCTATGTGATCGACGGCTCGAAAATGTGGATCACCAATGGTCGTCATGGCAACACCTTCGTGCTGGCGGCCAAGACTGACCCCAAGGCCGACCCGCCCCATGCAGGCATCTCGGCCTTTATCATCGAAAAAGGGGGGCAGGGATTCACCGTCGGCCGCGATATCGACAAGCTGGGTTACAAAGGTGTTGAGACCTGCGAGTTGTTCTTCGAACACTTTTTCGTGCCGGCCGGAAACTTAATTGGCGGCCGCGAAGGTCAGGGATTCAAGCACATCATGACCGGCCTGGAGAGCGAGCGGATTAACGTCGCCGCCCGTGGCGTCGGATTGGCACGGGCCGCGTTCGAAGACGCGATCCACTACGCGCAGCAACGGCACACTTTCGGTAAGCCAATCTCGGAGCATCAAACCATCCAGATCAAACTGGCCGACATGGCCACGAAGATCGAAGCGGCCCGCCTGCTCCTTTACTCGGCGGCCGAAAAGAAGGACCGAGGTGAGCGCTGCGATTTGGAGGCCGGCATGGCCAAGCTGTTCGCCAGCGAAACTGCGCAAGAAGTCGCCCTCGAAGCTTTGCGCATCCACGGCGGGGCCGGCTACTCCAAAGATTTCCGCGTCGAGCGATACTATCGCGACGCGCCGCTTTTGATCGTCGGCGGCGGCACGAACGAACTGCAACGCTTGATCATCGCCAAAGCGCTGGTTGCGAAGTATCCCATCTCGTAACACTTCGCTGAAGGTTCAGACACATGCGTCGCGGAAAGCTTCAAAAACTTGTCTCGGGGCTGGTGCTCATCGCGATCCTGATCGTGGCGTGGCGATTCGTGGCCGGTCAATTTCAGGCCGCACCCAGCGACGAGGCGATGTTTCGCACCGTCAAGGCCAGAACGGAAGCCAGGAACGAGTCTGCGAAACAGCTCCAGCGAACCGACGCAATTACGTGCGTGCTGGTCGGCACCGGCAGCCCGATGCCGTCCGAACGGGCCCAGGCGTGCACGGCACTGTTCGTCGGCGGGCAGTTCCTGCTGTTCGATTGCGGAGACGGCGCCGCCCGCTCGATCGATTCGCTGGACATCCCCATCGCCAAACTGGACGCCGTGTTTCTAACGCACTATCACTCCGATCATTTCGCCGATCTGGGGGAGCTGATCGATCGCAGTTGGATTCAGGGGCGCCGCCACGTGTTGCCGATCCACGGGCCGATCGGGATCGTGGAACTGGTGGATGGCGTTCGCAAGGCCTATCAACTGGAGTATGGTTATCGCACCGCGCACCACGGCGCGGAGTTGATGCCGCCGGAGTTCTCGGCGGCCGAGGCCAGATCCTTCGACGCCGAGCCCGATGGCACATCCCTGGTCGTTTACGACAAAATGGGTGTCGTCGTGAAGGCGTTTACGGTCAACCATCCGCCTGTGCGGCCGGCGGTCGGATATCGGGTGGAGTACGGCGGAAAGATCATCGTCGTTTCCGGAGACACCACGGCCGTCGACGCGCTGTTGGTTCAAAGTCGCGATGCAGACTTGCTATGCGCGGAGGTGATGAACATGGCGGTCATCACGCAGCTCGAAAAGGCCAACCAGCGCCTGGGAAACGAGCTGAACACGCATATCCTGCACGACATCCGCAGTTACCACACCGACGTCCACGAGTTAGGCCAACTGGCTCAAAAGGCGGCTGTGAAGCGATTGGCTCTGACCCACCTGGCGCCCCCGGTCAACCGCGCAGCCGTGGGTGTGATCTTCAAGAAACCCGTGTCGGAGCAATTCACTGGCGAGATCATCGTCGGCGACGACGGCACGAGGATTGTGATTCCTCTGGACAAGTGACCACCGGTGCGGCGGCAAGTCCAGATGCAAACAACTCTTCGATAAATCCACAAGCGCCCGATGCAGTCGGCACTTCGTGGCACGCCGCGCGTTTCAAGCAAAGATCTCGCGCACAACGGTGCCGGCCACGTCGGTAAGCCGGAAGTCACGTCCGGCGTAGCGATAGGTCAGGCCCTCGTGGTCGAGTCCCATCAAGGCCAGCAGCGTGGCGTGCAGGTCGGTGGTGTGCATCCGGCCATCAACGGCGTGCATCCCGTACTCGTCGGTGGCACCGTATGAAAAGCCCGGTTTGACGCCGGCGCCGGCGAGCCACATCGGATAGCCGGTGATGTTGTGGTCGCGGCCGTCGGGGCCTTGGGAAGTCGGTTGCCGTCCGAATTCACTGCCGAACAGCACCAGCGTTTCGTCGAGCAACCCGCGCTGTTCCAGGTCGGCCAATAGGGCGGCCGTCGGCTGGTCCGAGCCGGCGCTGTTGGCAATCAAACCCTTATGAAGATTGTTGTGATGGTCCCAACCCGGCTGACAGATCTCGACGAAGCGAACTCCCGCCTCGCTCAGCCGCCGGGCCATGAGACACTGGCGTGCAAAGCTGCCGGCCGGTCCAGGCTTCACGCCGTAGGCGTCCAAGACGTGCCGCGGCTCCTTCGAGATGTCGAGAAGTTCCGGCACTTTGCCTTGCATCTTGAATGCCAGCTCGTACGACTGGATGATGCCGTCGAGCTCGTTGGGCGCTCCCGGCGATGCAGCCAGGTCGCGATTCATGGACTGCACCAGATCGATTTGCTTCCGCTGCAGCGCTGGCGGCGCTTGCGGTTTTAGGTTCGCGAGGAAACCACTGTCATTGATCTTGGTGCCTTGAAAATGCGCCGGCAGAAAAGCGCTGCCATAGTTGGCCACTCCACCGAAGTTGGGTGGCGGATTGATCGTGATGTATCCGGGCAAGTCCTGGTTCTCAGTGCCCAGGCCATACATCAACCAAGCGCCCATCGACGGTCGTGTGAGCGACACCAGTGCCGTGCCGGTGTGAAGCTGCATGACCGCCTCGGGATGGGCGGGCGTGTCGGTATACAGACCGCGAATGAAGCACAACTTGTCCACGTGCTTCGCCGTGTTCGGGTATAGCTCCGAGACCCACGTGCCCGTCCGACCGTGCTGGTTGAACTTGAACTTCGAGGCCACCAGTGTCCCACCGCCAGGACCGACTTTGTCATCGTCGGCTTGCAGTTTCGGCTTGTACTCCCAGGTGTCCATCTGGGAGATCGCGCCTTGCATGAACAAGAAAATGATCCGCTTGGCCTTGACGGGAAAATGCGGCGGCTTGGGCGGGAGTGGTCCGGTCGCGGCTGGCGCATCCGCCGTGGCGGCCAGCGACCTTCGACCCTGTTGGCCGAGCATTCCCGCCAGCGCCAGATACCCAAAGCCAGCGCTGGCGGTTTTGAGCGCCTGCCGGCGCGACGGTCGAGAGCCACTTGGCCACATAGATGACGGCCAGTCGGACATGGTTTGTTTACCTACAGGACCTTCGCGGTTATTTGACGTATCGAAATTCGGCAGAGCCTATTAAAGCCTGGCAGAAGCTAGCCCAGGCCGCCGCCTTCGCACTTGGCGGTTCGATAACGTCTTCGGTTGCAGCTTCGTCTGTTTGATCGACCTCGTCGGGATTCGCCGGCGCCTTTTTCTTGGACGGCTTGCTCGTTGCGCTGGCTTCGGCGCCCTCAATGGTCGACGTGGATTTCTCGGGGACCCGCGTGGGAGTTAGTTCTTCACGCGTTGCTGCTTCATAATCCGTCACGTACCGCAGCGCACGCTCGATTTCGCGCGCGTTGGCCGGGCGGCCCATCGTCAGCCGGTAGGCCCAGTTGATGCGCTCCGCGTCGTCGCACTCGCCGCGGGCAAGCAGCCGATCGGCCAAAGCCAACGACTGACGCCGCACGAATGGGTCGTTCAACAGGTACAGCGCTTGCGTAGCCACGGTGGTCGTGTCGCGGCTGCCAGTCACCATGCCTTGCTCGGCGAGGTCGAAGACCTCGAGCGGTCGCGGAGTGACTCCCCGCAGCAAGGGCAGATACAAGCTGCGATGGTTGCTCGCGGCGGCTACTTCCAATACCCGTTTGGCTTCGGGCCCGTTGTTGCGAAACTCCACGACTTTCATGTCCTTCGCCGGCGAAGCTTCAGGCCGTCCAAGACTTAATTTCCCCGCGACGGCCAATGCCGTGTCGCGCAACTCTTCGGCGTCGAGTCTACGTGGACTGTGCCGCCACACCAGCCGGTTCGCCGGATCGACTGCCGCGTTCGCGTCGGGCACATCCGCCCCCAAGCGGAAGGCATGGGTCAACACCAACGTCCGAACCAAGCGCTTGATCGACCAACCGTCGCGCACAAAACCGGCTGCCAGGTAGTCGAGCAGCTCAGGATGCGAGGGCCGGTCGCCGTTGATGCCGAAGTTATCGACGCTCTTGACCAGGCCCTGGCCGAACAAATGGTGCCAGACTCGATTGACGATCACCCGCGGCGTGAGCGGGTTCTTGTCGCTCGTCAACCACAAGGCCAGTTCGAGCCGGCCACTGTGTCCCGGCTCGATTTGCGGCTGAGGGGCAAACTGGATGACGGTGAGAAAACCGCGAGGGGCGATGGGCCCGAGTTTTTCCGCTTCGCCGCGAATGCGAATCTCGGTGTCGCCGATGGACTTGGCCTCTCGCAAACCGAGGGCAACCTGGCCGCCACTGGCCGCCGGATCGGTCACGGCGAGCAGCTCGTTGTGCAGCCGAGTCATCTTTTGACGCGCGATGGCGCGCTTCGGCTGGCCATCGGGGCCTGGTTCGTTCCCCTCGGGCTTGCCGCGCAGGGCTTCGAACTCGGCACGCGCGTCGGCCAACGACTTATTGAGCGCCTCGATCTTCTTTGCGGTTTGGGGATCGTGGCCATCGGCTTGCGACTCCGTCCCGATGCGCAACAGAAGTTGCGTGTCGTAATAGTCCAGGCCACCGCCCCCCATTTTGTTTCGCACACCGGCGCACAGATCGCTGCTGGCAAAGATGCCGGCCAATGCGTAATAGTCGGCCGTGGGAATCGGATCGAACTTATGGTCGTGGCACCGCGCGCAGCTTGCGGTCAATGCCAACACCGCCCGGCCGACCGTGTCGATCTGCTCGTCAATATTGTCCATCACGAAGCGAACTTTGAAGCGCTGGTTCACGTCCTTCACGCCCAACGCCAAAAACCCCGTGGCGATCCGTTGCTCGTCACGTTGTTCCTGACTGCTGGCGGGCAGCAGGTCGCCGGCTATCTGTTCGCGGATGAACTGATCGTAGGGCTTGTCGTTCGTGAAGGCCGCGATCACGTAGTCGCGATATCGCCAGGCGTGCGGGTACGGCAGATTTCGAGACGATCCGGTCGACTCGCCGTATCGGGCGACGTCCAGCCAGTGCCGGCCCCAACGTTCGCCAAACGCCGGCGAGGCGAGCATCCGATCGACGACTTTCTCCATTGCGTCGTTCGAAGTGTCCCCCACAAACGCGTCGATCTCGGCGGGGGCCGGTGGCAGCCCCCTCAGGTCGAAGCTCAATCGGCGGATGAGCGTGAGTTTATCTGCGTCGGCAACGGGTTGGAGATTATGCGCTTCGAGCTTCGCTAGCAGAAATATGTCGATGTCGCTGGCGGGCCACGCGTTGTCGTGCACCGCTGGGGGCCGGACCTCACTGATCGGCTGCCAGGCCCAATGCTCTTTGCGCAGCGCGTCATATTCCGGATTGGGCTTGCCAACGTCCGGCGGCAACGGCACCTCGGGCCACGCCGCGCCATCTTCGATCCACCTGGTCAAATCGGCGATCTGCTCGGCCGAAAGCTGTTTCTTCGGCGGCATCTTCAGATCTTCGTCGCTGTAGCTGACAGCTCGAATCAGCAGGCTCTCTTGCGCCTTGCCCGGCACGATGGCGGGCCCACTTTCCCCGCCATGGACAAGCCCATTCCGATCGTCCACCCGCAGGCCACCCTTGGAATTGGTGTCGGCCGAGTGGCAGGTATAGCAGTTGTCGACCAACAATGGCCGAATTTTCTGCTCGAAGAACTCGACGGACGCCGCGTCGAACCGCGGCGACACAGCCAGCGCCGTGGCGGGCGCGGCGAGAAACAGGAGCGTCGCGGCAAGTCTTGTCAGAGTCATAAATCGCCACTCCACGCTCTTACACTCATGGCTATGAGTGTTATACCCTCCCGGCAGGGCGTCGAGGAGCCAGGTGCCATGAGAAACGGACCGCCGGGACGGCCTCGCTCAACGAAAGGGTCGAGCGGCGGACACGACCAACGGCGCACGGCTCCGGAGAAAGCCGAATAGAAAACTGGCCTTTCCTGCCCTAATTGCGGTTGGATGCTCGCGCGATTCGACCTGCTGTTGAAATACTGATCGATCTAATTGTAAGAATAGCGCAAACCGCGGAGCGGCGCTGGCCGCCAGGCAATACATCACATCGCCCTGGGGCAACGCAAGGTAAGTTCTGCCATTCATCGCAGGGAACAGCGATCTTCACTCGTCCTTTGTGAGCTTCCCCAAGGACAGTGGGCTCGGGAGTCGGCGAATCCGACCGCATCCAGCTGATGTGAGCCAACAAGGCCATTCAGACTTGAGGAGCAAAATCGAGCGCAGCAGGCGCACGCGGATTCTCGCAGCCATCCGCACAAAAAGACGCAAGCCCCTGGATCGAGAGGGGCTTGTGCGTATGCCGGCAACAACCGGCGAGATTCTGTCAAAACGTATAGCGGAGAGGACAGGATTCGAACACCATGCGAAAACGCGGGGAATAGCACGGCTCAGCCCCAAAGCGGCGCAGAATCCGGCGCACTCGGCGCACGGGAAGCCCAGATTGACGCCGACTTGGCCGCCGTGGTTGAAGCATGGCCGACGCTCCCCGAACCGATCAAGGCAGGCATCCTGGCGATCGTCCGGGCGGCGCGATGACCAAACGGACGGACTGTGTCTCGCGAGCGGGCGGCGGGGGTGGGAAACCATTGGACTGTGCTGTAGGAAGTACCTAAGAGGAATGGCAATGGCAACACCGTCACTAAACGGCCCAAACGGGCGGCAGACGGACGGACGGTTTGCGGTGGGAAACCACGGCGGACCCGGCAACCCCTATGCGAAGCGGACGGCCGCGATTCGTGGCCTCTTGCTGGACACTGTTACCGATGACGACCTGCGGGCCATCGTCTCCAAGCTGGTCGAGATGGCCAAGGGCGGCGACCTGGCGGCAGCCCGCGAAATCCTAGACCGGACGATGGGCAAGCCGAAAACGACCCTTGAGATCGAGCAAGCCGCGCTCACGGAAGCCGCTATCGACGCGGAGTTGGATCGTGTTCTGCAAGAATTGGACAGGAGAGGCATCGACGAAAGTGGACATAAAACGCCAGTTATTGGAGAGAGCAAAGGCACGCCTTGAGGCGCGGCTGGCAGCGGAGCGGCGAATTGCCGAATCCCTGCCGGAAGAAGAGCGCGCTGTCTATGCCTTGGTCGTGTTGCGCCAGACAATCGTCAAGGTCTTGGCGCGGGCCAAAAACGGCGAACCTGCCGAGACGGCATTCGCTTCTGCCGAGCGCGCAGAGCACATCCAAGCCATTCTGGCGGCAACTGCGCGGGCCATTGCGATTAGAGATGCGCTCGCCCGTGAAAACCGACTGGAAGCCGTCCTGGCGTCGCTACGACACCGGGGTCTCATCACTCAACAGATGAGCGTCGAATCGTTGCGGCTGGACAACTTGGCGTCCTGACGAACCCGCCTCGACGGCAGCCCCAGACAGCGACCCCTATGAGACCGAAGGCAGCCAGCACGATGGTAGAGGGTTCGGGGATGGGGGTAAGCAGGAAGGCATGAGTTTGCCCATGGATGACGCCACGGCCGACAATCGAACCGAATTCGTTGATGTCCCTTG
>CAZUPX010000404.1:0-4449 GCA_964622155.1 uncultured Planctomycetaceae bacterium
CCTCTTGTTCCACGTCCAATTCCACGGTCCGTCTACTGCCTGCCATGATGCTCCCTCCCAAATCGAGCGGAAAATAGGTAATCTCCTCCACCACCCCTCCAGCAGACCAAATTTTCCACCCACAATCGAGACGCTCACACATTCTTTGCCGGGGGTGGTAAATTTTCTTGACTTACTCGCAGTCGCAATTAATATGGGGGGCACGTCCCCTTGGGAGCGGCTTCAGCCACACCAGATAGGAACCGCTGCTGAAAACACCAACATGACGGAACACCCAATTCGTGGGTTGCTTTGTCCACTTGGTTTCTTCAGCACGAGGTTTCCTACTGATGAACCGCCTTTCGCTTTTCCTTTTCTGCGCGATCTGGCTTCTCTCGCCCCAGCCAGCCTCGGCGATCACCATTGCCACGGTTCCCGTCGGCAATCTGGGCAACGGCAATGACCCCGCAACCGGCAGCCTCTACGGCGGAGTCGGCTACGCCTACAACATCGGCACGACCGAGGTCACGGTCGGGCAGTACACCGAGTTTCTCAACGCCGTCGCCGCCACCGACACCTACTCGCTTTACAACGCGTTGATGGCCACGGACCTCAATATCGCTGGCATCGCGCGGAGCGGCGCTTCGGGCAGCTATACCTACAGCGTGATCGGTTCGGCGAACAAACCCGTCACCTACGTGAGTTGGGGGGATGCGGCTCGGTTTTCCAACTGGCTGCACAACGGCCAGCCGACGGGCGCCCAGAACGCGGGCACGACCGAAGACGGCGCCTATCCCTTGAACGGGGCGACCACGGACGCGGCCTTGAACGCCGTTTCGCGAAACGCCGGCGCAACATGGTTCATCCCCACGGAAAATGAGTGGTACAAGGCGGCCTACCACCAGCCGGCCGCGCAAGGCGGCGACGCGGATAACTATTGGCTCTATCCGACGCGTACCAATAGCGAGCCGAACTCAGATCAGCCGCCGGGCGCCCTCAGCGTCCAAAGCAACGTCGCTAACTTCTACCGCGACGACAGCTTGGTCAACGGGTACAACGACGGCTACGCGGTCACGGGGTCCACGACTTACAGTAGCACTCAGAACTACCTGACCGACGTGGGGGCGTATACTTCCTCGACGAGTCCCTACGGCACGTTCGACCAGGGGGGCAATGTCTTGGAATGGAACGAAGCCTTGATCTCCGGCTCGATTCGGGGCTTGCGCGAGGGTTCGTGGGCCACCTACTCGAGCAACCTGCAGTCCTCGTTCCGGAACGGCTACGATCCGACGGGCGAGGGCGTCAGCATCGGATTCCGCGTGGCAAGTAAGTGTTGTCCCTGAGCCAAGTACGGCAGTGCTAGCGGTCATCGCCTGTGGCATGATGTGGTGGTGCCTGTCGAGAGCCTCTCGGTCGAACGAGAGGAGGCGGTTCAAGTAGCCCTTTATCCGTTAGCTCTTTTACCCTTTTCTTCTTCCGTGCGGCGGTGGCGTCAGCCGCCGGCGCTCTCTCTCCATTTTCTTAATCCGCGGCTGTCGCCGTGCGAAGACTCTTTGCCGCGCGCCGGTTTTTCCTCTATGCGGCGGTCGGTTTTTCGTCTTTGCCGCGAAGCGGCTTCGGCCTTCAGCCCGAGGTTGTCGCGTAGCGACTACCCCGGGTAAGCTGATGGAATTCCAGTCAACCCCAACGGGGTTGCGCCCGTCGTGACTGAGATCGATGCCCCAATCTCTTTCCGCCGTTTACCTTCATCTGGTCTTTTCGACCAAAGGACGTCGTCCGTGGCTGCGCGACCGCGCGCGACGTGAGGAATTGCACGCTTACCTCGGCGGCGTTTCCAAGACGCTCGAATGCCCGACGTTGATCGTGGGGGGCGCCGAGGACCACGTTCATATGCTGGCGCGACTCAGTCGGACCATTACTCAGGCCGATTGGGTCAAGGAACTCAAGCGTGTGTCGTCCTTGTGGTTCAAGCAGCAGAGCGGAGCGGACGCCGGTTTCGCTTGGCAAGGCGGCTATGCCGATTTTTCCGTAAGCGCGTCGAACCTCGACGAGGTCCAGCGCTACATCGCCAACCAAGAATCGCACCATCAAAGGATGTCGTTCCAAGACGAATTTCGTGCGCTATTGGAACGACATCAGATCGAATGGGACGAATGCTACGTATGGGATTGAACGCGCGAATCGTGGTCCGCCTCAACCCCGTTGGGGTTGGAATGGGGCCGGACAAGTCAGCCCAAGGTAGTCGCTGCGCGACAACCTTGGGCTGTAGGACCTAGCCGCTTTGCGGCACGAAGAGGGACCTAGCCGCCTCGCGACCAGAAAGCAGCACCTTGCCGCCAGTTCGAACGAGAACATCAACGCCGGATTCCGTGTGGCAAGCCCCTGAAACTATTCAGGAGCCGTGGCCAGGAGCCACGTCCCCAATTCGGCCAGATTCCCTTGGGTGTCAAAGCTCATGGGACCGTGCTGGGCTCAGGGACTACCCGACCATCCCGCGTGCCCGCCCTTCAACGCGGGCAGGCAAAGAAGAAGGCTTGCGCCGCGGCGAGTAGCAACTGCCGAAAGCCGCGGCCAGGCCGATCTATCGAAGTCGCCCCCACCCCTCAACGGTTAGCTATTCCGGCTTCCCGACCGGAAGCGGCACGTTTTTAAACACCAACTCCAAGTCGCGACGGGCACGCAGACGCGGGTAGTGTAGCCGCACTGTCTTGGGCTCGCTCTGCGGCGACTCGCCTCCGAAGGTGAGCTTCAACTGCACACCCCGCTCGCTAAGCGATTGCTGCTGGCTCTGCACGCGCATCGAACGGCCCTGACCGTCCAGCAACTCCACGTCGTATTCCTGGAAGATAACCTCCTGCGGCTCTGGCATGGCCAGATCGCGCGCGACCGTGAGCGACACGGTGTATTTGGCGCCGGGCTGCGTCTCGATACCGTCGAGCTTGACGTGCAGATCGTCCTGGGCGTGAAGCTTGTTCGGTTCCAGGTCGTCAAATTGCAGCGTCGCCCGCTGGCCGACCGCGATGAGGCCCCAACGGATTTTGAACACGTCAAAAGTCTTGGCTGACACGCTAACCGGGTTCAGCTTCAAGCTGGCCGTGACCTGTCGCATGCCGCGTGTGGTTGCGCTCCAGCCCCCGCCCGACGGCTGGGCGGCTGACACGACAATCTGATTGTCGGTCATCGCTTCGACCAGCTCGGGTTGATTGGCATAGCCGACCACGCCGAAGCGGTCTTCCCACGAAAACTGCAGGTTGATCTGAAAGCTATGGGTCAGCTCCGCCTTGTGCTCTTCATAGTTGACCTCTTCGATAAACACACGGCGGGCGCCGGTGATCTGCGCTCGCAGTGGCCCGCTGTAGGCTCGCGGATACTTGGGCGGTGCGCCCGAGCTGATGACGATGCCCGGCGTGTGCATGTCGTAATGCGGCCGGATGCGATTGGCGGACCGGCCACAGACATCGTCGACCGCCTCCCAATACGTCATGCCGTCGTAGTTGACGTCGAGCGGTGGGTCGACAAAGTGGCCATAGGGTTCGCCGATGTGAATGTGGTTGCCACTCTGGGCGGCCAGCGCCACGAGAATCTTGGACGCGGCCTGGCCGTGAGCCTCGTGGCGAACGATCGAGGCGTTCCACAACTCGTCGAGCTTCAATCGATCAAGAAGCTGCTTGGCCCGTAACCGCACTTCGACGTCGGGATATTCCAGTGCCGCTTCCAACTGGCTGCGGCTGGCCTGGCCAAGTTTGGCCAGTTCGTCGTTGGCGTCTTGTCGTTTCGAGAATTCGCTCGCACCCAGGTCGCGGATCAATCGCGCCACGCGAATTTGTGGTTGCTCCGCCGGCTCCGCTCCGCGCGCAACCATTGCGGTCAAAAACAACAAGGCGGCCAGTCCCGGCACGAGCGCGCTCGGGCAGACCCGCCGAGATTTCCAATCCATGGACCATTCTCCAGCGGAAACAAACCGTCAACAGGCTTCCTGCCTGGGCAATCGGCGGGGTGGCGGGTATCTTGGCTTGCGAAGCTACTATCGAGCAGCAAGCGACGCAAACGGTATTGGAAATCGCCCATGCGGTCAATGCCGAGACGTGGCCAGGTGATGGCATGACGCAGCCAGTATCTCGTGGAAGCATCGACTGCCTGAGTGTGGGCATTCTGGTCGCCGACCACTTGTGCGACCCGATCGACCGGGCCCCGGCGGCCGGCGAGATTGTCTTCTGCCAAAGGTTGCCGCTGGCCATCGGCGGCTGTGCGTCGAACGTGGCAGTCGACCTGGCCCGCCTGGGAGTCAAGGTCGGTGTCGTAGGCTGTGTCGGCCAGGATTACTTTGGCCGTTTCGTGATCGACACCCTGGCGGCGGCGGGGGTTGATGTCGGCGATATCCGGCAGACGGCCGAAGCCGAGACATCGGGCACGCTGATCATCAACGTTCGTGGTGAAGATCGCCGATTCATTCACGCAGCGGGAGCCAAC
>CAZUPX010000405.1:0-1654 GCA_964622155.1 uncultured Planctomycetaceae bacterium
CGTGCTGGCCGGCCTCGATCGGCATACCCTCGCTGAGAGCGTCGATTGTGGCTCCGCCGATGACCACCGCGCCGCTGGGCAACATCACGGACTTGGCCACGCCTACCTTCCCGACAAGCTGCCGCAGCGAACGCCTCTGGGGTGTGTCGGGCAGCACCTCGTCGCTGCTGCGGACATCCAACAGCAGCCGCCGCCCCATGGGCGTGTGCGGCCACCAGCGAAACGCCAACCCCAGGGCAGCCGGAACCAATACGGCCGTAATGGTCAAAAAGACAAAGCCGACCTCAACGCCGCGGTAATAGAACGCCATGGCGATCCCCGCCACGAGCGAAGCAACCGACAGAAAACCCATGATGCCGCCGGACGGCACGAACACCTCGACGACCACCAAGGTCAGTCCCAGGATCAACAGCAGGACGGCCCAGACCAAGGGATCCATAGCGGCGCGAAGATAGGGTGACTCGTTGCGTAGCGGGAGAGAGACCAGCGGGGATGAATTTGAGCTTAATCGATTTTGGGCTGTCTGGCTACACGTTGCCACCGGCCGAGCGGACAACCACTCGGTTGCCTTGGACGGCAACCACGACCACCCGCTCGCCACGTCCGATGACCTCGCCGTCGGCGATCACGTCGACCAACTCGTTGCCAAAGCGTGCTTTTCCCGAGGGCGTCAACTGTGTGGCGGCCTGTCCTTCGTGACCCAACAGATGTCCCAACTCGACCAGGGCTTCGCGATGCGAGAGGTCTTCAAGCTCTTCATAGCTGGGGGGCTCGAGCACGACGTGGCTGAACAGCGCCGTTCGCGGCAAGACCCGGCGCATCACCATGGCGATGATTACGACGCCCATGCCGGCGGCGATCAGCCCCAACAGTGAGTCGCGCAACTGGTTGAGTTGATAGTCATTGTGCGGCAATACGAAGGTCTGGCTCGCCAGAACTAGCGAGGCGATGATCAGCAATCCGCCACCCAGCCCAAAGATGGCCGCGCCGGGCAGCACGAACATTTCGAGCAGGATGCAGCACACGCCAGCCAGAAACAACAGCACTTCGAGCCAATCGGCAGTGCCGCCGAGATGCTTGCTCCAGAAGTACAACAGAAAGCAGATACCCGCCACAAACCCGCCCACACCAATGCCGGGCGCTTGCAGCTCGGCATACAGGGCCGCGCCGCCGATCAACAACAGCAGCCAGGCCACCGGCGGGGCGGCCAGCGCGTCGATCAAGTAGTCGGCCCAGCCCGGCTCGGCCAACACCAGCTCATTTTCCACGCCGTACACCTGCTTGAACCCCGCGAAATCGCGGACGGTATGCCGGGCCAGCCCCAACTCGCGGGCCTGGTCCCCGGTGAGGCGCAAAGGCGCGCCGGCCTTCGTTACTTCTTCGCCGCGGTCCCAATCCTTGGGATCGGCCTGGGCCCGCAGTTCGGCGTCCGAAAAGAAATCGACGACGCCGTCCGGTCGATGGGTGCAGCGAAACACCCGCAGCTCGGGATCGATCAGCGCGGCGCTCAACGACCAGGAACGGGACTTTTTGGGTCCTACGCTTTCGCGCAAAGTTTCGCGCGCCAATTGAATGTCCTCGGGCGACAGATCGGGAGCACCGGAGCCGCCCAGGATGGCGTCGGGATTCATGACGAGTTGATCGCAAGCCGTGG
>CAZUPX010000406.1:0-2008 GCA_964622155.1 uncultured Planctomycetaceae bacterium
GTTGGTGAACGCAGGGCTGGGGTCAATCTCGAACTCGGTGGCAGTGACGTTGAAGATGTTCCAGCCGCCGTTGGCCTCGATGGTGCCGGTGATTCCCGCGATATTGACTCGCCAGCCAGCAACCAGGCCGTGCGCGGCACCGGTCGTGATCTTGATAAAGTTAGGATTGGTCGCGACCACCGCACCGCTGACTGCGATGCCCGAGGCCCCCGTGCCGGTGATACCCAAAATCGTCGCGACGTCGCCGGTGGTCAATCCATGGGCGGCGCCCGTCGTGTATCGAATGGCACCGCCGCCGTTGTTGGCGATACCCGTGATGGTGCCCGAATTCACCGTCGTGTACGCCTGCTCAGCCTTCACGCCGGTCTCGTAGCCGGAGATGGTCAGACCGAGGGCCAATACCGCGTCGGTCCGCGGATACGTGGACGAATTGGTCAGGTAGACGCCGATCGAGCCGACTTCGGAGGTGCCCGGTCCGGTGAGGGTCGTGCCTCCGCCGAACACCGGGGCCCCATTGGCGCCGGTGCTGAACGAGGAGTTGATGACCTTGACGCCGATGTGGGCGTTGTTGATGGTGATGCCGCTGTAGCGCGTCGTGTCGGAGTTGTCGATCAACAGGCCGATGGCGCTGTTGCCCGCCACGAAGTTGATCACGTTCATCTTGCAGTTGGCATCGTCATCGTTGCCGTTGTACTCGATTCCGATGGTCACCGCGTTGTTGACCGTCGTAAAGCTGATGCCACCCTTGATGCGGGCGCCGTTGTTCTGGTCGTAGGTCCCATACCAGCGAGTCGCGGCGCCGACGCCCGCATTGTTGATCGTGCATAGAAAGATCGAGCCGGCTGGAACTGATCCCAAATCGGGGTTGCTGTTGGGATAGTTGTCGAGGTTCTGCGTCAGGATGCCCACGCGGTCGTAGTCCTGTTGACCCGCCAGACCGACGTTGTTCACCGTGCTGTTAATGACTTGGTTCTGGGCGGCGGTGCCGCTGAGGCCGAACTGCTGGCCCGTCAACGCCGACAGCGTGATGCCGTGCCAGAAGGTGTTGTCAACCCGGACGTCTTGAATCAAGATCACAGGCTGGCTGCGATTCGGACGGGCACCGCCATCGGACGGGCCGATCTGGCCGACCGTGACGGTACCGGCAGCTTCGCCGCTGCCAGCATGCATAGCGGCGTAGTTGCCGCCGGCCTGGAAATCGTACAGGGTCGTGATGCCCTGGTGGTAATTGTGCGTGCCGCTGATCGACGTGTTGCCGCTGCCGTCAAGCTTCACTTGCTGCACCGTCACCCTGCCGGAACGGATGATGATACCCGAGTGCGTGCCGGGGCCGAAATTGGCCAGGGCGGCGCCAGTTTGAGCGGAGGTCGCCTCCGGGATGATCAACGTCAAGGCATTGCCGCTGAGGCCGGTCCCGGTGAGCAGCAATTCTTTGTCGACGACAATGTCGGATTCCGTGTAGGTGCCTTCCAGGATGCTGACGGTGTCGCCGTTGCCGGCGCCGACTTCAATCGCGTCGCTGATCAAGTGCGACGGAGCGCCGTCGTTGGCCTCGTCGAGCCAATGGTTGCCGGTCACGGCGGAAGTGGAGTTGGTCACCGTGCCGAAGGCGTCGACGCCATATAAGCCGACAATCGTCCCAAGATTAACTCCGTCCAGCGATACGCTTGAAGTGACCGCGTCCCCCTGGTTCAGGCCATCGCCCGGATTACCGTCGAGCCACGTGTCGTTGACGTACACCGTCAAGCCCGCCAGCAATGTGCGACTTTCCAAGGGCTCTAGATGCACTTTGAAGAAATCTGGACGCCCGGCCGTTCGGTTAGAAACCAGCGGGCTGGCAAACCAACGACGCCATGATCTGCGATTCATATCAGTCCCCTTCAAAGACGAGTCGAGTGCAGCACATCGCTTCGCCGCCCGGGCTGCCAGAGCTGATATCCCTCAATAATTCCGGCGCTAGGCTCAGCAGCCGCCGATCTTCGAGGGCCTCGATATGCAGCGCGCAGCG
>CAZUPX010000407.1:0-5656 GCA_964622155.1 uncultured Planctomycetaceae bacterium
GCATCGTCGCGTCGCCTTCGGCCAGCGCCGCGGCGGCCGCCGGAAAGTCTCGCACCAGCTCGCGAAGCATGCCGTCGTATTGCGAGCCTTGGCCTGGGAAGACCAGTGCCACGCGCGGCCGGACGGCGGGCAGCTCGCGATAGAAAATGCTCTGCTGCTCGAGCACCTGTCGAGCAGCCGGGTTTGCGAGCTGCGGTCGCGCGAGCTTCAACTTGCGCGATAGCGCGTCGGGCCCGTCGGCGACAATCGCCAGACGATAGCGATCTCTCGAGGTGAAGGCTCGATCGCTCGTTCGCCAGGCGGTTGCGGTGTCGGCCAGCGCGGCGTCCAGCACCACCGACAATTGATCTGGGCTGGTGCTTGCGAAGCGACAAATCTTGGTCGGCAGCGGATGCTGAGTTGCAATGACCGCGGGCTCGGCCGGCTTGGCTGCTTGCGGCGCGGGAGTACCTTCTTCCAAGACGAGATGGCAAGCCAGTCCCTTCGACCAGGAGGCGACCGCTGCGAATCGCCGGCCAGAGATTTTTTCTGCCTTGGCGGCGACCTTGGCCGTCTTGGAGTGACGAGCCAGCGATGGCGATGGAGTCCGCACGTCGATGACCGGCGCCGACAATCCGTGCTCCACTTCCAGGCTGGCTTTGATCAAGGCAGCCATGCCCGAGGCGCCGCCGAGATGACCCAATTGTGCAGTCGTCGAGCCGACCAGCAGCGGCCGTGGTCGCGCTGGCCCGGCATACGCGGCCAATAGAGCATCGAGCTCTTCGCCGTTGGGCGCGAGGCGTTCATCGGTATCCAATTCGGCCAAGGTGATCTGAGCCGCGTCGATGTCCGCCATTGTCAACGAACGATTGACGGCCAGCTTGAGAGCTTCGGCCTGCGAAGGGTGATGCGCAATCCCAAGTCCGCGAATGACCGCATGAATACGATCGCCGTCGCGGCGCGCGTCGGCCAGTCGCTTGAGCACGACGACGCCAACTCCTTCGGCCGGGACTATACCCTGATACGCGCTATCGAGCAGGTTGCGCGGCGCGTCGGTGGCCAGCAAGCCCGCATTGTCAAGCATCTCGAACGTGATCGGCCCCATGCGGCGCTGACCCGCGGCGCAGATCATCAAGTCGTTGTCGCCGGAGAGCAGCATGTCGATGGAAACCGCCAGGCCGCTGAATGACGAGGTAGAACCGCTGTCGATCGAGACGGCGCCGCCGGCCAGGTCGAGTGTTTTCGTGATGCGCGAAGACAGCGTGCTGCTGGTGAAACTGCCAGTCTCGTCGATCAGCGACGGCCACTTGCGCAACAGGTTGTCGGCGAAGCGAGAGTTGACGGCGCCGATGGTCGCTTCAGCAAGACCTTGCTTGCGCAGCAGATTCGTCAGGATGTCCTGCATCTCAGGCAGGCGGAGTCCCATTTCCAGGTGGTCGCAGAACTCGCCGCCAAACTCGGTGCCCACCACGACGCCGCATTTCTCGCGATCGAGCGATTTGTCGTCGTAGCCGGCGTCGGCCAACGCCTGCTCGGCCGCTTGCAGCAGCATGAACTGCAATGGATCTGCCTCGGCCACCTGCTTGGGCGGAACTTTGTGCTTGCGCCAGTCGTATTGGAAATCGGAGATAAAGCCGCCGGCGACAACTCGCTTCCGCTGGGCCGCTTCGGTCAGAGCTTTGGACGACCAACGACCTTTGGGCGGCGCGCTCTTGGGGTCGGTGCCGCCGGCAAGCATTTGCCAGAAGTTGTCGACGCCGCTGGCACCCGGAAAAACGCAGCCCATGCCGACGATGGCGACGGCCTGATCGTCGGCCGAGATCGGCGGCGCGGGCGGCACGCGCGCAACGAGCTGGCGAGCACTCTCGGTGTACTCGTCCAGCACCAGGTGCATGTTCATGCCGCCGATGCCGAACGCATTGACCGCGGCACGGCGCGCCGTGCCGTCGGGCTGTGGCTTCCACGGCTCGGGCGCCATGGGAATGTAGTAGGGTGAGGAGTTCCAGTCGACTTTCGGATTCAGCGTGCGAATGTTGATGGCCGGCGGTATCGTGCGGTGCTGCATGCACAACACGGTTTTGATCACGCCGGCAACGCCGGCCGCTTCGAGAGTGTGACCGATGTTGGCTTTGGCGCTGGTGATCGGAATTTTTTTGCCCGGCGGAAAGCTTGGTCCTAGCACTTCACCAAGTGTCTCGAGTTCGGTTGCATCGCCGACTTGAGTGCTGGTGGCGTGGGCTTCGAGATATTGCACGGTGGACATGTCAACGCCGGAGCGATAGGCCCGCTGCATGGCCTTCATCTGGCCTTCCTTGCGCGGCGCCCAGAGGCTCTTGCCGCGGCCGTCGGAGGCGACACCCAAGCCGCGGACCACGGCTTGAATTGGGTCGCCGTCGGCCAGGGCCCGTTCCAGCGTCTTCATGACCAGAGCGACGTAGCCCTCGGACATCACCAGGCCATCGGCGTCGGCGTCGAAGGGGCGCGATCCACACGTGCTGAGTGTCTGGGCGGCCGAGAACAAGACCAGCGAGTCGCTCTTGCAGTCCGATGCGCCGCCGACGATCGCCATGTCGGACCGGCCAAGTTGCAAGGCTCTCGCCCCCAACAACATCGCGTGCAGCGACGAAGCGCAAGCCGAGTTGAGCGCTAGCCATGCGCCCGAAAGCCCAAACGCCTTGGCAATCGTGCCGGCCACCATGTTGCAGTACAGATGTCGCGCATTGGCCTGTCGATCGGGCAGGCGGCGGCGGACGTGATCGATCAGGGCGGACTGAACGTCGGACTGGACGCCGGGCGGAAGATCGGCAAAACCTTCGCCGTCCGACAATAAGGCGGCCGCCTCGTCGACGTAAGTGCGGTAGGTTAGCTCTCCGAGCTGGCTGCTGCCTTGAGCATGGCCAATGAAAACGGCCGTATTGGCCGGCTCAAGTCGCGATGGGTCGAGGCCGCCATGACGCAATGCCTCCGCCGCCACCTGGGTCATCAGCAGGTGGGTCCGGTCCACAGAATCAAGCAACTCGGCAGGCATCGGACACGCCGATGCGTCGAAGTCGCGGCATCTTAGCATTGCGGCTAGATTGGAGTAGCTCTTGCCGCGAACGCCTTTACGTGGATCGTAATACAGTCGCTGGTCGAACCGCTCGGGCGATGCCTCAGCAACCGCGGATCGCCCCTCGACGATCAATCGCCAGTATTCGTCGAGATTCTCCGCCCCGGGAAGCCGGCAGGCCATGCCGATGATAGCTAGCGGTTGGGCGGTACGATCAGTAGGCACAGACATTCAGCGCACCTGAAGGTCGTGTAATAATCTGACGGTCAGCAAAGAGATACCGATCGGCTCATTTTAGTCGCCTGGGGGTTGTAGTAAAGATGCGGTAAGTTTAATAGCGGATTAAAGTTTCTATCGCGACTATTATGCCACCTGAGAGGGGTATCGACTGTTTCGTGAGGGGTTTTTATGCCTCAAAATGAGGTGGGTATTGAGATCAGGGGCACGCTAGCAATCGTGACCATCGATTGCGGTGGTGCTTCGAACTATCTCAACGAGCACGTCATCAGCGAGCTAGCAAGCTGCATGGCGACGCTGGCAGAAATGCCGGGGATCAAGGCCATTTGCCTGTCGGGGCGGCCCGACTCGTTCGCAGTCGGAGCCGAAGTTTCGATGTTCCTCAGAAGCATCGAAGCGGGGGACGTGAACCCCATCCTTAGCTTCACCCGCAAAGCACGCGATCTGCTGTCCCATATTTCCCAAAGCCACCAAGTCGTCTTCGCGTGGGTGAATGGGGCGGCGATCGGTGGCGGACTGGAGCTCGCGTTGTCCTGTCAGCGAATTGTGGCTTCGCCGACGGCCAGGTTCGCTTTGCCCGAGACTGGACTGGGCATCTACCCTGGCATGGGTGGCACGCAACGGCTGCCGCGCCGCATCGGTACCGGCCTGGCCAAGTGGATGATTTACACGGGAGCCATTGTGCCGGCCGCACATGCGCTGGCGATCGGACTGGTCGATGCGGTGCACCCGACGGCGACAACGGCCGAAGAGGCGCTGACCGCGCTCGAACAGCCGGTCGATGTAACCCAGGCCGACTCTCGATTCGCGATCCTTGAAGAACTGTTCGGTAAGCACAGCCTGGCGGAGTTGCTTGACGCGTCGCGGCCGATGCCGTCGTACGCACTAGCCGTGCGCGCCCTGGTGCAGTTGCGCGGCAAAGCGCCAATCGCTCTTCGGCTGGCCGAGACGATCATCGATCGCGGAGCGACGATGTCGCTGGCGGAGAGTTTGGATGAGGAGTTCGCGCATCTCGCCGAGATCTTTGCCACCGAAGACGCTCGGATCGGATTGGCGTCAGTGGGCAAGGAACGCCCACAATTCGTCGGACGGTAGGTCGTCCACAGAGTCACAATTTCTCGCGACCCTCGCAGACGACGAACTCGCGCGACTTGTGGCGCTCAACTTTGCTGATGGCGTACGTCGGATCGTGATCCCACAGAACCCACCAGCCGCCGTCGGCTGCCGCGCCCAGCAACTCCGGCTTGCGGCGCCGAGTCTCCATCGGGTACAGATCGTAGGCGGCGCACCACAGGCGGCGCATGTGCGTGACCACCGGACACAGATCGCCGAGATAAATGGCTGCGTCGCTCCCTGATTCGAATACGATGGCTTGATGCCCTCGGGTGTGGCCGCCGGTCACACGAGTCCACAGACCGGGCGCGACTTCGACGTCGCCGTCGACCTGCACCAACTGGCCCGACGCCTCAATCGCGGCAAAATTCTCGCTTGCATAGCTGCCAGCCAGCTCGGGTGCGCCGCTGATGGCATCTTCCCATTCCAGGCGATTGACAAAGTGGGTCGCGTTGGGAAACGTCGGCACCGCGCGGCGCGCCTCGTCCCATCGCGTGGCGCCGCCCGAGTGATCCCAATGCAGATGCGTGAACACAACCACGTCGATGTCCGCAGGTTTGACACCAAGCGCCGCCAGCGATTCGACAATCGGATCGCCCGGATCGGCCGCGTGCGCCGCGCGATCCAGCGGCGACATCTTGCCGCCATAGCCGGCATCAATCAGCACGGTCTGCTGCGGGCTGCGCGCAAGCACGCAATGGATGGCAAACGGGATGCGATTCATCGCGTCGGGCGGAGTCACCTTTTCCCAGACCGACTTGGGCACCACACCGTACATCACGCCCGCGTCGAGCCAAAACCGCCCGCCGCTCACGGTCTCCAATCGCCAGGCTCCGAGCTGCATGATACGGGTTCGGGGTTAGGGACCAGAGCGGTGCAATCAGGACATAGGTTCGCTTGAGGGCTGCGCTAGACTTCGTCTCGTTTCTTTGTCCCTAACCCCCAACCACTGGGCTCATGGGGGGCCAATTAGCGCCAAACAGGGACTGCGTTGCGGCACCATGAATCTTAGCTCGGAAAGCGGGAAACTCGCTGACGAATTGCGGGTTCGCTGCCCCCGCCTTGCGTTTCACGGCAAAACCCGCGTGCCCGCCGCCGTATTGATGGCCAGCATGCTGCGGCGGTGCCGAATGAGCAAGTCGCGATACTGCCTGCCCAAATCGTCCAGGTCGCGCCGCACGCTGAAGTACGTCCCGGCGTCCAGCGAGCCATCGTGAAACCGGTGCAGACTTTCGTCGTGTGCGCCTTTTGAATCTCCGGCAGCATTTCCCGCTCAAT
>CAZUPX010000408.1:0-5226 GCA_964622155.1 uncultured Planctomycetaceae bacterium
CCTCTTGTTCCACGTCCAATTCCACGGTCCGTCTACTGCCTGCCATGATGCTCCCTCCCAAATCGAGCGGAAAATAGGTAATCTCCTCCACCACCCCTCCAGCAGACCAAATTTTCCACCCACAATCGAGACGCTCACACAAGCGTGAAAAGGCGACCCATTCTTGTTTGACAGTGGCACGCCAAAGCATTAAATTACAAGTGCATCTAGAGTAGGGACTCTATTTCCCGAGTCCCCGCTTCTAAGGAACAGGTGTCGCATCATTTTTTTTATCGTTTCCTTACCCCATGGAGGTGACGTATGGTCACCAATTCTAGGCGACGAGGTTTTACCCTCGTAGAGCTGCTGGTGGTGATTGCCATCATCGGCGTGTTGGTAGCCCTGTTGTTGCCGGCGATTCAAGCCGCCCGCGAAGCAGCGCGACGCAATCAGTGCACCAACAAGATCAAGCAAATCGGCATCGCGCTGCAGAACCACCACGACACGTTCAAGCGGTTTCCGTTGCTGACGTTCACCAACGGCGCCGGAAACCAGTTCTCCACCCCGCCGGGCCCTCCGGCGACGATTCCCGGCGTCGGACAGACGTATGTTCCGACGATCTTTTCCACGATCCCGGGCTCACAGACGGCGTCCGGACCCACGTCGGTTCAAGCGGGATACAGTTGGATCGTGCGCATTCTCCCCTTCATCGAAGAGAACCCGCTGTACACCAACATCAGCAATAATTCGCAAAAGTTCACGTTTCCGGCGTTCTGCCTGACCGGTGGACCGCCGTCAACGAACCCACTCGCGGCCAAAGGGCCTGGCTGCCGTTACGGTTTCGGGCTTCCCAGCGGAACGTTCTTCCGTCCGTTTTCCACGGTCGACCTGGACGAGGTGCGTTGCCCAAGTTATGCCGGCGAGGCGGCGTTCGTGTCGGTGCCGGGAGGCAAGAATACGACTACCTACAATCAGATGGATCCCACTAGCATGGGTTTTCCCGACAAGCCGACCCCGCTGCCCAATCCAGGGTGGCAAGTCATCACCACGAACTACAAGGCGATGGTCGCCACGCATTTCGCGTGCATCCAGAATCCCGCGGCTATCTCGTCGGGCGGCATGCCGGTGACGGCCGAACCGCCCAACGGCGTGATCATTCCACCCGTCGACGGCAACCAGAATAACCAGGGGGGGCTGTCACACCGCTCGATCACTGACGGTTCATCGAAGACGATCGTGGTGGTCGAGTCGAAGGAGGCAGCTTACTCCTCGTGGTACGACGGAACGTGCTCCTGGGTCGTGGCGGCACCGATCGGTGATTGTAGCTCCGTCCTCAATCAAACGAACGCCTCGGGATACACGCCGATTCAGCCACTCAAGAACACGATGATGCCCATGTCGGGCGTCGGTATGAACACGTTTTTCTGGTATATGCCCACGGGTGGTACGACGGCCTTGAATTATGGTCCCAAGGTCGATCCAGCTAAGATGTTCTGCCGGCTGGGTGCCGGGGTTTTCACGCAATATTATATTAACTGGGCTTGGGGGCCAAGCAGCGACCACTCCGGCGGCATCGTGCTGCACGGATGGGCCGATGCGCACGTCTCCGGCCTGCCGGAAGACACGGATCCGACGGTTTACCTGCAACTCGTGACTCGGCAGGGCCGCGAGCCCACGCCCGAGCCGGGTGGCTAGTGCTCTGTCATGGCCAAAAGTTAGGGTCAACGCGATGTGGCAGAGCACTGGGTATTTGCTTGCCGCCGAACCACTTGCGTGTTCGGCGGTCGCGCTGCCTCAAACCCAAGTTTTGGGTTTGACGCAGCACTAGTCGCCGTGCCAGTTCGATGGTTTTGAGTTAGCGACGCCAACGTTACATCCAGGCTGCACCGGAAGCAATCTCCGGAGCAGCCTGTTCTGTTCGATGACCGCAACGACCTGCTATTGATCAACGGGTCCCCTTCCATGAACGACGAAGTTCCCATCGAAATTGACTGCCATGCGGTCGCGGCCAGGTTGCGGGCCGCGGGATCGTTTGTGCTCGTCGATTGCCGTGAGGCCGACGAGCATGCCCTGGCGCACATTGAGGGTGCGCGCCTGCTGCCCATGAGCGAACTGGGCTCGCGGTTGGCGGAACTCGAACCGTTGCGCGACTGCGAGCTGGTCGTGCACTGTCATCACGGCGGCCGGAGCTTGAAAGTCGCACGTTGGCTGCGCGAGCAAGGCTTCACCGGCGCACAGAGCATGGCCGGCGGGATCGACGAGTGGTCACAGGTGATTGATCCCGGAGTACCTCGCTACTAGTAGACAGCAGACGGTAGACAGTAGACGGGGTACGGACGGACAAGCGCCGGCAGATGCGCGCCGGTATTATGCGCTTGGAAGATGCTTGAGTTGCTCTGCTTCCCCCCTCTACCGTCTACTCTCTACCGTCTCCCCGCGTACGGGTTCAAGTGAATCTTCGCATTGATCTCGGTCTTGAGCCGCTCGAGCACCGATTGCTTGTCGGTGGCCTGTAGGATGCGGCTGACAACGGTCTTGGGCGCTTCACCACCCCAGGAGGCGCCGTGCTCGAAGTAATACTTGGCCGCCTGGCCGACGACGAACGAGCCATAGCCGGCGGCCGCCCCCTGCGGCAGCGCCGTCAGCACCGTGCTCGTGCCGAACGTGAGTCCTTTAAACAAAGTCGCGGCCAGATGCGTGGCCATTTCACCCAGCATCACCCAGCCGGCCGCTTTGAGGATCGACTCGATCAGTTTGCGGGCGTTGGCCCAAGTCAGTGAGATGCCATACACTCGCGCCAACGTGACGACCATCGTCACGTCGACGGCGCTTCCACCCAGCACGTCGGCCGCCGGCAGGGGCGTGAGCGCGACGCCAATCGACTTCATGGCGGCATAGCTCCAGATAATCGCCACCGCTCGCTCGTCGCGCATGCGCACGCGCAGCGCCGCGATGCGATCGGTTTTGTCGGCCGCGTACATCGCCGCGTTGAGGGCTAGCAAAGCCTTGCCGTCGCGCTCGAGGACTTCCAGGATTCGCGCCTTGAGCGCTTCGACCTGCGGCGGCGGGCGGCGAAGTTCGCTGTGCTCGCGGCCACCGGCGCCTTCGATCACATACTCGCGGGGCAGGGGATCGGCGGCTGTCTCGATGACGTCATCCGGCGCGACGATGCCTCGCAACCGGCTATCACACAGCGCACTTTTGAGTTGCGCCCGTTGAGCATGCGTGTAGTTGTCGATCTTGTTGAACACCAGAATGATCGGCTTGTGCCCGGCGGCCAGTTGGGCCAGTGCCGAGTACTCGATCTGGTTCAAGTCCGAGTCGGTGACGAACAAGATCAGATCGGCTCGGGCGGCGGCCTCGCGAGCCATGAGAGCCCGCTGCTCGCCGTCGACCTCGTTGATGCCGGGCGTATCCACCAACACCACTTGCGATTCAGCGAGCCCCGGCACGTGATAACCGCAAGCGGTCCAAGCTGTGCTCCAAATCTCTTTAGTCCAGCCGCCGCGAACGTCGACGTCGGTGACGTTCTGGCCCACCAATGCATTGATCAAGGCGCTTTTTCCGGTGTCGATCTCACCGAACAGCACGATCTCAACGCGGCCCTGTTCAAGCTTTTTGGCCGTTGCCTCCAGATCGGCCAGCTCCTTGACCAGCGCCTGCTTCTCGCCATCGCTGCAGCCGGAAAACTGCTCGATCGCGTGACGCACAGTGGCCATGGCGTCGGCGTAGTCGCGATCCTCGCGAGCAGCGAAATCCGAGCCGTACAGCGAGGAACGTGAGTGCTCGCTTTGGGTCATTCGTGTTTGGCTCCCCATCGCGCGAGACCCGTTTTGACCAGCCGTGCAAGTTCCTCGGGGCGCGTGACTTGTTCCCACTGGCTACGCGCCAGGCTGGCCCAACCCAACTCGGGCGGGCGCATTTCATTGCGGAAGTAAGTGATGAAGATGTTGCCGATCCAGCGTGTGACCAGCACCTGTACCATGCCTTGCAGCAGGCCGCCGGTGATCGTGCCAGCGCCCGGCACGGTTTTGAGCAGCGAGGCGATGGCGCTGGCGGCCGCCGGGGCGGCGAACTGAGCACCGGCAATCGACAGCAACTGCTTGCCCAGCTCACCCAAGAGGCGACTGAGCGTGTCCAGGTCAATCTTCTGTCCGTAAACGCGTGCCAACTGCAAGACCATATTCGACGTAATGCCCATGCCGGCGGCCAGATCGATCACTGGCAGGGGGCTGAGCGCGGCCGCCGCCCCGGCTTGCCACATGGTGCGATCGACGATTTGCGCCGCGCGCTTGTCGAGCTCGGTCTGTACGCGCGATTTCGCATCGGCGACCAGCCCGCGCGACTGCAACAGCAAGTTGGCCAGGAGCAAGTCGCGACCGTCGCGCTGCACGATGGCTCGCATGCGATCGGCCAGTGCCGTAATGTCGGCCTCGACCTCGACCGATTCCTCGCTCTGCGATCCGTCGCTCAGCACGCGCGTGCGAATGCGCGCGGCCGGCTGGGCCCGCAGGGCGACCACGTTTTCGCGCGGCACGAGGCGTCCAACCTGCTCGGCGATCTGAGCTAACAATAGCTCACGGTCCTCAGGGCGGAACCAGTCGGACTTGTTCAAGCAGACCAGCATCGGCTTTTCCATCGCGGCCAGGTGTTCGATAAACTCGAACTCAAAGTCCTTGAGCGGCCCGTCGGTCACAAACAGCACCAGGTCGGCGTCGCTCGCCGCGCGCTTGGCTAAGTCCTCGCGCGGCTGGCCGTGCACCTCGGCCAGGCCGGGTGTATCGACCAGGCACACGCGGTCGTTGCCGGGCCAAGGGATTTCGTTGCGGGAGATCGTGGTGCCCCCCTTGGCCTCGGTGCGAAACACGTCGCGCCCGGCGAGGGCATTGAGCACCGATGACTTACCGCCGGAGATGGTGCCGAACGCCACGATCTCAAGCGACTGCCGATCGAACTTGGTTTGCAAGGTATCGAGCGAGCGGCGGATGGGCTCGCGCACATCGGGGGATAGCGAAGCGTCTTCGGCCAGCGCCCGACCCTCGGCCACATGGGCATCGATTTCGGCCTGCCGCTCGCCGCGCGACATGCCGCTGGGATTGCGCGACTCCGAAGCGCGGCGCCGCAACTTCCACCTTGAATTGGCCAGCAGCGTCCAGCCCCCCCAGCCCGCCAGCGTCAGAAACGCCGCACCGCTCGCACCAACAATCGCCAGGTAGACATAGCCCCAAATCGGACTGAAGCGTGAGG
>CAZUPX010000409.1:0-2797 GCA_964622155.1 uncultured Planctomycetaceae bacterium
GGCCGCCTCGAGCAGGCCCCGCACGGTGACGAGGATCATGCGGGTCTGGGCGCACAGCGAGCGGTCGAAGAAGTCGCGCTTGTCGGAATAGCCGTGGCCGAGGAAATCGGGCGCTATCACCCGGCAACTCTCGGCAAGGAGCGGGATCACCTCATTATAGAGATAAGACCAGGTGGGAATCCCGTGCAACAGGATGACGGGCGCGCCTTCACCGAGATCGGTCCAGGCGACGCGAAGCGGCCTGTAGCTCAGCCCGTCGAGATCGGCCGTCTTTTGCCTCCGCCGGAAGGCTAGATGCGTCAGCGGCGCTCCCTTCGACACGCGTCATTCCCTGTTCGATCGCGCCCGCGTCAGAACTGGCGTTCCTTTTCGGAGACCTCTTGGTACCAGCGGCTGCGCGTCCCGATCTTCGAGCGCATCTTCCAGCCAAAGGTCTTCGGCACCGTCTCGATGGCATCGAGCAGCGCGTTGATGCGATCCTGAACGAGGATGCGCTGGTGCTCCTGGATCGAGGGAAACTCGCCGAAATGATCCGGCACGCGCTTCAGGTTGGTAGTGAAGGTGTAGTAGAAGCCCCAATCCTGGCGCATCATGCCGGTGATGTAATCGACATCGATCGCTTTCGCTCCGGACTGCTGATTTGAGAGCGCATGCTCGAGCATCAGCACGACCGTGTCCTTGAAGTCCTTCAAATTGATCTCGACGATCTGCATTTTTTCCAGGAGCAGGTCCGTCGTCGAGATGGTCGGGCGGTCGAGATCGAGCCGGTCCGTGAAGGGAATCTTGTGGCAGAAATAGAGCTCGTCGGCGAAGACATCGACATTGAGTCCGGTCTCGCCATGCAGGTAAGCGTGGCGCGCGCCCTCCGAGGCCATGTAGATGCCCTCGTCGGGCACATAACCGCGCGCCATGAGAAATTGACGGATCGCGCGGTTCTGCTTCTTCTCGGCGGCGAAATCGACGTCGGTCAGGACGCGCTTGGTGTCCTGGAACAGGTGCAGATTGTTGGGGCATTGGATGCGGTAGGCGATCGAGCCGAGGATGCGCAAGCGAATGCCTTCGGCTTCCGCATCGCGGACAAGGCGCAAGGCTTCATCTACGAATTCAAGATTGAGGCCTGGATCTGCAGGCATCTCGGTCACAACTCAGCCTCGCCGGTCTGAAGATGAGGATTTCATGCGTTGAGACGATTTTCGCAAGGCAGCCGGTCGCATGGCAAGTGAGGAGTGGGCTCCTCGCCCACTCCTCGATTTTGTCATGCCGACGCTTCAGTCATTCGATCGGGATCTCCTTGAAGGCAAGCGTCACGTCGATGCCTTGCGACCTCTTGATGAACTTCATCACGTAGTAGAACACCAGCCCGAGCAGGAACACGCCGGCGACGATCATCACTTGGGTCGGCTCGTGACCTGCCGCGTTCGGGTCGGAGAACAGCGTCCAGAAGTAGAACAGAGCGGCGATGAAGCCGAGGAAGCAGCCCACCGTCATGATTGGCAGTCCGAACACCGTCTTTCCGGCAAGCGGCGACTTCTCGTAGAGCTGCGGGCGAAGATAGGGGAAGAAGATCCCCGCGCCCAGCACCACTGCCCAGGCGAGTACCGCTGCTTCGATTAGAATCACGATCTTGGAGAACCACGGCGTGAACACGAACAGAGCCATGAAGATCAAGTTCACGATCGTCGTTACGGTGATGGCGACGATCGGGGTGTGATATTTTTCCGAGATCGTTGCGATGGGCGCCGGCGCGACCTGGTCGAACGCCCAGGCGACGATGGCGCGGACGCCGAAGGTGTGCATCGCCGGAATCCACATCCACATCCACAGGGCCAGACCGAAGGAGGTGATGATGGTGATGAGCGGCGACAGCGTAAGGATGCCGGTCAAAAGCGCTACGGACGCGCTGGTGGGTGTTGTCAGTCCCCCGTTGGCGCTAAGCTCGTTGAACACGGCGGTGCCGAGGAACTCGAAGCCGAACACCTTGTAGGACAGCCAAACGGTAATGATCCAAGCCACGGTCGCCAGAACCACGGCGCCGAGCATGCCGAAGGTCTGCGACCGCTGCACGGATTTGATCTCGCCGCCGATGGCAATGGAGAAGGCCGCACCGATCAACGGCAGGAACGGCCAGTTCGAGACGAGGATGGTCTGCCACACATCGAAGCCGGCCTCGCCCCAGCCCTTCTCCTTACCGCTCGCGATGATCGCATTGTAGGCGTCCGGCACACCGAGCGAGGGACCGACCAGCGTGTTGAGATTGGTCATGAATTGCTCGCGCGAACTCATCGCCAGGACCACGATCATGAACACCGTGCTCGCCATCGCCAGGATAAAGACCCATTTGTTCAGGGTCAGATAGAAGCGCATGCCATAAGACAAGACGATATGAGACAGGATCAAAATTGCCGAGCCGATCAGGAACGTGGCCCAGGGCTGCAGCATCGTCTGCGAGATGGTCTGGAAGATCTCGTTGCCGGTGAGCAGATGGAGCGCTCCAAACATCGGCGCCAGCGCCAGCGTCACGATCCAATAGGCGGCGATAGCGCAATAGAACAACCATGCGGTGATCTCGACCAGGCTCATGGTGAGCGCGATTGCCGGCGGCAGGATACGCGAGCCGAACACATAGATGCCCCCGGAACGCGGAAGCGTAATCGTCCAGGTGATGAAGCCAAACGAGATCATCGCCATGGCGATACCGGCGATGACACAGCCCCAGATGAGATCGCCTTGCGGATAGAAGGCCGGGCCGTAATACAGCATCGAGCCCACGCCGAGACCGATGCCCACGACGCCGACA
>CAZUPX010000410.1:0-1724 GCA_964622155.1 uncultured Planctomycetaceae bacterium
GGACGCATCGAAGCCTTGCTGGCACGGCACTGGCCGGAAGCAGACCAGACGTTGGGCGTCTCGTCGGCAACGCTGCTGCACGCGCTGGCGCACTACGGTGGCCCGAGCTTGCTGACGGCCGATCCGCAGGCCGCGGCGCGATTGCGTGGTTGGGGTCGTTCGTATTTGGATGAGCAGACGATTGTCGAGCTGCTGCGTTCGGCGGCCACCACGAACGGAGTGCGTCAAACGTCGCAGGACATGTACCGCATGACGCTGTATGCCGGCAAGGCGCAGGCCGCGCGCGGCGCCAAGCTTGAGGCGAAGCGGCAGTTGCGGGCCTTGGCAAAAGGCAACGCCGTCATCGCGGCTCAAGCGAGTGTGGTCGGCGCGGCGACGGCCTGCGTATTGTGGGTGCGCCTGGGCGATCCGCACGACTACGACTGCGGAGGGGCCTATCGCAAGGCAATGGGGTTGAACCTCAAAGAGCGCAGCAGCGGCCGCTACGAAGGGATGCTGAAGATCAGCAAGCGCGGTCCCAGCCAGGTGCGACGTTGGCTGTACATGGCCGCATTGCGCTGGATCCGCCACTCGTCGCTGCGGCCGTGGTATGAGGCCAAGAAACGCAAGGACGAAGGCAAGGCGCGTCGCGCCCTGGTGGCGGTGATGCGCAAGCTAGCGCTGGCGCTGTACCAGGTGGGCGCCCATGGCGTAACGTTTGATGCGCAGCGGCTCTTCCCGGGCCGTCGCCGTGCCGTCAAAGAGTCGGTTGCCTCGTGCAAGGTGCGCTGAGTGACGCCAAGAACGTTGGCACGTGCATAACAAGTTCTAACATGGAGGAAGGATGAAACACCGGGTCTAACGCATCCGCCCGTTGGCGAGTCTGTTCGGCTACCTTCCGCACATTACCTCTTCGCGCCCTCACGGAGCGTCCAGAGAAGTTTCGAGGAGCCCGAACAGACTAGCTCGGTAAAATCTCCCATGCAGCCGATTCGACGGTCGCTCGAAAGGGTGATACGTTCCAGGCACAACAGATTCGAGTTACCCGAGGCGGTATGTTCCAGACTCGCCCGGGCAATGATGCGGTGGACCAAGCAGCACGATCTCGAAAGTGGCCGGCGGTTGCCGTCGGCCGACGCGGCATGCCTAGGCGGCATGGTCGCGGCTGTGAATGAAAACGACTTGCTGTTTGCGTGGCTTCGGCCGCGCGCGGCCGAAGCCACGCAAACAGCCTACCAAAGGAAGACCGTAGGCATTCCCCTAAACGCCTCTTGACCGGCTTAGAACAGAGGAATCCGTAGTCTCTTGCCCACAGATTCTGGTGACGAACCAAAAAAACTGGGTGGCTGGTTCAGAACGCCGCGATGGCCCAGTTCGCAGGCGGATGGGCCGTCGCTGTGCTCTGACCCACGCACCCGCAGTTCAAATTCTTCGCGGGAAAACACGAATTCCGCGCAGAGCATCGCAAAGCGTGCCTCACTTCAGCGCCGTGCCTCGCGTACCAGGTGCGCCAGCTCCGGCAAAATGAGCCGCTCCATGGCCAATCGCACGCCGCCGGGCGAGCCGGGCATCGTGAGCACCGCCATGCGGCCCACGAGCCCGCCAACGGCTCGGCTCAGCATTGCCGCCGCACCGATCTCGTCGAAGCTGAGCATGCGAAACAGCTCGCCGTAGCCCGGCAGCGGCTTGGTGAGCAGGCCGCTCACCGTTTCATACGTCTGGTCGCGGCTCGACAAGCCCGTCCC
>CAZUPX010000411.1:0-2393 GCA_964622155.1 uncultured Planctomycetaceae bacterium
GGGGAAGAACCTCCGCAACCTCAGTTGAGCGGCGAGCGTCAGCGTTCCGGTTCGAGGGTGAGATCGACGATTGCGAGGTCTGTCTCCCCCACGTCGATCGTGCGCGCCGCGGAGACGTAGCCCGGGCGCACCACCTCGAGGCGATGGGCGCCTGTCGCGACGGCGAGGGCTGCGTGGATGCGGCTAAGCTCCGCTCCCAGGCCGAGGTACCCGCCGTCGAGATAGACGGCGGCATCGCCGGGCTCGGCGTGGACACGCAGGCGGCCGGTCGTGGACGGCGCCGGAATCGGAGACAAGGTTTCTGGCGGCGGTGCGGTCACGGCCGCGGGAAGCGTGCGGCGATCCTCGCCCTCCCCTGGAACGAGCACATCGTTGAATGCGTAGGTTGCGCCGGGACGCGCCTCGAACGTGATGACGAGCGAGCGATAGCCCTTCTCTTGGAACGCGATCGTGTGCGGGCCGGGAACCACGCTCAGCTTGTCCCACCGCCCGCTGTAGTCGCTCGCGAAACCGACCATGTCGCCATCCAGGACAACCTCGGCCTTCGGCGGGGAGACGCCCGTCTCGACGATCGCCGGGCCGCGCGGTGGCTGCGCTTCGGCGGGCGCGACGTAGATGTCATCGTAGGGCGCGTACCAGGGTCCGTACGCCGTGTAGCCGTATCCCGGCCAGCCCCAGTATCCTCCGTACCAGCCCGCGCCCCAGTAGCCTCCGTACCAGCCCGCGCCCCACCACGGGCCGCCGTAACCGTAGCCATAACCGTTACCGTTACCGTAACCGTAGCGGGCAACCCCGTTTGCGGTTCCCCGGGCAGGGGGGTGCCCACGGGGTGCCGCGGTCCGGGGTGCTGGGGTCCGGGGTGCTGGGGTTCCGTGATGCGATGGCGCGGTCGCGCGGGGGCCACCCCCGCCGTGATGCGGTACCGCCTGGCGCGACCCTGCCTCGATCGACGTGGCGACTCCTGCCGCCAGGAGGATGAAGCCAAGGAAGCGGGCGACCATTCGGGTCGTATTCTTCATGGCGAACCTCCTCTCCTCACGTTCAGAGCAACATTCATACCGCGTTGCCCGCAGATAGCCAGGCCTCTTTGGCGCCGGGCGTCCGCTCGGGAGTGAAGCGGCTGTCCGCCGGAGTGGACGTGGGACGACCAACCGCGGTTGGTATACTCCGCGGCCGTCCGGCTTTCTCCCCTCGAGGCTGGCCATGAACGACTCCCCCGCCGCTCCGCCGGCGTTTACGGATCCGCGCCCAAGGCTTTGGCTTCACGTGGGCCTCCTGATCGCGACTTTCTTGACCGCGACGATGGCCGGGAGCTGGATCTGGGAGGGAACGCTCGACCTCGACGCCTCGTGGAGCGCCCTCGTCGACGTCTCGCGCTTGGCTCACGGGGTGACGTATGCCTCGCTGCTCCTCCTGATCCTGGGCGCCCATGAAATGGGGCACTACATCGCCTGCCGGTACTACGGCGTCCCCGCCACGCTACCGTTTTTCATCCCTGGGCCTCCGATGCTGATCGGCACGCTCGGGGCCGTGATCCGTATCCGCGGGGCGATCCCGTCGCGGAGGGCCCTGTTCGACATCGCGGCCGCCGGACCGATCGCGGGGTTTCTCGTCGCGCTCCCGCTCTTGATCCTCGGTATCGCAAGCGCCACCGTGCTTCAGGTGACGAAGGATCTGCACGGTCTCGCGCTCGGTCCTCCCCTCAGTTCGTGGTTTCTCGAGCACCTGCTCCACGGCGACGCCGCCCTTCAGGTCGGGTCGATCTACGGCGCCGCTTGGGTTGGCATGCTCGTCACCTCGATGAACCTGTTCCCCGTGGGGCAACTGGACGGCGGCCACGCGGTGTTCGCGATTTCCCCGCGCAGGCATCGCGTCATTTCCTGGACGACGATCGGCGGTCTCGCGGTTCTCGTCGTTGCGCAGAGCGTGGCCGACCGGACGCCATCCGCGTACAGCCTCTGGCTCCTCATTCTGCTCGCGCTGAGGGATCGTCATCCCCGCCTCGTCGACGAATCCGAGCCCCTCGGGCCCGGCCGCCTCGCTGTCGCGGTTGCGCTCGCGGTCATCTTCGTCCTCTCTTTCATCCCCTCGCCGCTCCTTCTCGACTGACACCCGCCAGGCGTCGCCGTTCTCGTCGAGGGTGATCGTGCCGTCGCGATCCGTCCGCAGCACGCGCGCCGCGGCGGCCGCGAAGCGCGAGAGCGCCGCCTTCCCCGGATGCCCGAAGCGATTCCCAGCGCCTGCTGAGATCAAGACGAGGCGCGGCCCTACGCGGGCGAGGAATGCGAGGGTGCTGCTCCCGTCGGCGCCGTGGTGGGGCGCGACCAGAGCCCCGGCCGGAGGATCCGCGCCGGCCGCGAGAAGCGAGATCTCTCCGTTCGCCTCGAGATCTC
>CAZUPX010000412.1:0-5888 GCA_964622155.1 uncultured Planctomycetaceae bacterium
GTTCTGGAAGGGGCATTGCTGGCCTATTCCTGGGTGGTCTTCGTGTATTTTCTGAACGATTCATCGCAACGCACCGACAGCGTGTTTCGTTGGGCAACTTTCTACGTCGGATTGATGTTGACAGGGCCCCTTTTTAGCTCGCTGGGTGCAATTGCTCATTTGCTTTATGACGCTGTTTCGCCACGTCACCACTCATGACCCCGCCTCGAAGCGCCACTGGTTCCGCTTCTCCCTGCGGGCGATGTTGCTGACGGTGACGCTGGCGGCAGGATGGATTGCACGATCCGACGAGACAGCCTGGCAGCGCGTTGAGACGGCCGACGTTGTCGCCGGCGATCTGCGCGTCTTGTTTCGCGACAACCGTCAGTCGCCGCGCGTGCTTAGCGGGGTCGACTCGCTCGTCAACGTGCGCGATGCCCTTGAGTTTGACGCCTTTGATCCCGACACGCCGGGGGCCTCGGCCGGCTTGAATTTCGAGCACATCATTTCGGGCCACGCGTCGCCGAACAATCGATTTACACCGCGAAACGGGAAGTACGCGCTCGAACGAGCGGCGTCAGTGCCAGCGGTGAGGCTGGTGCGCGAGGCGCGCGACGATCCTTGGCGGATTTCGAGCACGCTCGCCTACACGCTCGTCGCACCAAACTCCGTCGACATCGACTTTCGTTGTCGCGCGCAAGAGCCTGCGCTATTCGGCAAACGGGGCTACGGCGTGCTGTTCTTTGCCAACTACATGAACGACATGGACCAGATTGCCCTCAACTTCCTGGGCACCGACAAGCCTGGCGAGCCCGAGCGTTGGATCGCCGCCGATGCACCGCCGGGGCATCCCGACTATAACGGTGGTGGCACGTATCGGGCCGCGGACGCCCCGCCCCTTCAGTACGATGCCGACCATGACTTCAAGCTCAACCTATGGAGCTATGATGCCCCCCGATTCACGCGCCCGTTTTACTACGGCCGTGCAGTCCACGGCATGGTGCTAATCATGATGTTCGATCGCGCGTATACCCAACGGGACGAAATCCGATTCAGCCTGTTCAAGTTCAAAGTCAAGAAATTTCCCCGCCCGGCGCTGGATTGGCAGTACGTAATTCATCAAGTCGAGCCGGATCAGGACTATGGATTTCGGGCCAGGCTACTGTGGAAAAGGTTCGTCAGTCCCGAGGATTGCCTGGCTGAATACCAGCGGTGGACGGCCCAGCTCCCCCGGCAACCGTAAAGCTGGCCCCAGTCGAGCTTGCCCGGTGCGATTGCCCGAATTAAGATCCGCGAATGACTCGGTCGCGAATAGCAGCGGCCGTTTTGACGTGGCAACAGGGCGGGGCGCAACTTGAGCAATCTATGAGCCCAACCGTTTCGCATCCCTGGCCAGATGCCCTCGACCTGGCCGCCACCAGCACTTTCTTGCTCGTGATCGTGCTTCTGCCGGCTCTCGGCTACTTCTTCCTTGCGATGGACTTGCACGCGTATCTGCGTTCGATGCGGCGAGGACTGGTGCGCATCGGGCAGTATGTGTCATTGATTCCGGACTGGGCCAGGCACCAGACGCCCCCCGCGATTGCGGCGTTTGGCCTGCGATTGCCCTGCACCGAAGAGGAGTTGAAGCGCGCCTATCGCAAGCGCGTCAAGCACCTGCATCCAGATCATGGCGGTGACGAGCGACGGTTTCTGTTGATGCAGGCGCAATTCGAGCAGGCGATGGTGATCGTCGGCGGCCACTCGACGGCCGATTGACGCGCGCCATGCTCACCGCTGGGTGGATGTCAGCGGCATCGTCACCCGGCACGGCGCCCAGCCCCTAACGGAACCATCCGCAATCGGTCGGCGGCGGCTTACTTGCTGGCCGACTTGTCGACGTCCGGCTCCATCGCCAGTCCGGTGTTCGGGTCGACCTTCAGATCCAGGTGCTCATCGTCGTCGGTGTAGAAGACGAAGCCGTACATCATTTCCTGAAACGTCTGCTGACCCTCTTCGATTTCCTTGGCCGATTCGCCTTCGCGCAGGTAGGGGTTGAACGCCGAGTTGTCATAGTGCGCGATGCACTCGATCTTGGTGCCCTTGGGGAACTTGACCTTGTTGAGAGGCCAGCGATACGCCTGCTGCCAATCGAAGCTGTAGTTGGGAATCGCCAGCAGCATCTCGTCGTGGCCGTCGGGAAAGATTGCCCGATACGTCATGTCCTTGCCGCGCAAGTGCATGTGGGTCATCAAGCCGTAGCCGGTGATGTCGCTCTTGAGCTCGCGGATGGCGGCCACCTTGTGGTGCGGTGCCTCGGGCGGAATCTTGATCGTGCGATTGTTGACCAGCGTGTGCTTGAGACTCTTCTGAATGACCTCCTTGGCGAAGGTCAGCCCGACTTGAATCTGGTCGGTGGTTTCCTCGCCCAGGGTCACGTAGTGAATCTGCAGCATCAGCACCGAGCCGGCCGGAATCTTGTAGGCCACGTTGTTGTCCAGGACCATGGCGTCGCCGCCAGGCACCTGGCCGGTGATGAAGTTCTCGTCGGTCGGCCTCTTGCCAAAGGCGACGTGAAACATGTTGCAGTGGTGCATCGCCTTGGGATTCGACGGCAAAATCTGCGCGCCCTGAATCCAGGTGTCCTTGGAGAAGGCGTGCTGCAGCGGAATGTAGCGATAATCGATGTAGCCGCTGGCGGGAATCTTCTGCACAGGCGTCTTGACGATCAAGTCGGGTGTGCCGATCTTCCATTTGTTCTGGGAAAACGCGCGCGGCTTGGGGGCCTTGGCCGGGTCGCCTTGTCGGCATTCGCCGCTAACCCAGTCGGCGATCAGTTCGCGCTCCTTGGTTTCCATGCCGCGCGTGTTTGTGAAGTTGCCGTGATCGCGGCTGCCGAACCAAGGTGGCATCCGTTCTTCGGCCACTACCTCGGCAAGCATCGACGCATGATCGACCGCGTCCTGATAGCTCACCAAAGCAAAGGGCGCCTCGGGTGCGCCGTCGTGATGGCAGTCCTGGCAATGTTTTTGCAACAGCGGCGCGATATGTTCGTGAAACGTGACCTTGGTGTCCGGCGTGCGGGGCTTCGGCAGTGTGATCTTGCAGCCGTCGACCGGCGTCTGGGCCACTTTCACCTCGCGATTGGCCAGCAGGTCGTCGATTGCCAGCTTCAAATCTTCACGGCCGCTGTCGGGTCGATCGCCGGACAGCCGGAACTGGCTGTCGACGCGGCCGCGATAGCGGACCTTTTTGTCGGCGTCGAGCACTACGACCTCGGCGGCTCGCGACGCGCCCAACGCCCGCACCGCGCTGCCGTCAAAATCCTTGACAAAGGGAAACGCCGCGTCGACGCGAATCGCCTGATAAGCCACCTCGCGCAGCGCGTCGCTCGGGCCCACGTTGATCGCCAGGAACTGCACGCCCTGATCGCGATAGGCCTCGTCGATCTCCTTGAGTTTCGGCAAGTATCGCTGAACGACCGGACAATCGAGCGTCGTAAACACGACGACGTACGCCTTTTTGTTGCCAAAATCAGCCAGCGAGCGCGGCAGATAGCGGATGTCCTTGAACGTAAACTCGCCGACCTTTTCGCCGATCTTGACCGGCTCGGGTTTGGCCTTATTGGTCAACTCAGCGGCTCGGGCGGATAACCCCAACGATGCTACGAGCGCGAGTGCGACGAGCGACTTGAGCATAGCTTGCATAGCGATAACTCCCTAAGCGTGTGGACCCGGATCCGACAGGACTTTTATACCACACGAGGGGCCTGGGCTCCAACACTCGCTTGAAAGCGCGCGATTTGCCGGGTGGCACGGGCATCTTGCCCGTGTCCTTCCCTTTCACTGGCGACATGCCAGTGCCACCCGCCGCTGGCCGGCCGACCGAGGGGCCTGTCAGGGCGTATAACTCGGCGGATCGCTGGCTGGGAAGGACTCCCGCGAGGCCTCCTCGACCGCGTCAGGATGGTTGCACTCATCGCGCGGGGCCACGATCAGTAGCAGCACGCAGTCGCTGGCTGCCTGCAAGGAGTGAGGCTCACGATTGCCCATGTACACCAATTGTCCCGCCGACAGCTCTTGGGTCTGTCCCTGAGCCGTTAGCGAGACTCTGCCATCGAGGCACAAGATCGTCGACTCGCCGGGAGCCCGATGCGTCGCCATCTGTTTGCCGGCTGGCAGCACCATGCGGATGACGGTCATCAAAGCCGTATCGACCAGAACCGTCGTGACCACTGCCGCGGCGTTTTTACCGCCGCCTCGCAGATCGACGATCTCATTGGACCGAACAATCGAGACGTTCATGGCTGGTCCATGACTCATCCTGCAAGTCGTTCGCGCGTGCGGCCGGAGCCTCTACTTCACCACGCTCACACCGGGCAGGGCTTCCTTGAGCTTTGCAGTCCCAGCGTCGGTGACCTTCGATTCCCAGACGTAGAGCTTCTTCAAGTTTTTCAATCCGGCCAGATGCTCTAAACCCGCGTCGGTCACAGCGGTGCCGTAGAGGTTCAGGTACTCCAGATTGGCCAGGTCTTTCAAATGCGGTAGCCCGGCGTCGGTGATCTTGGTCTTTTCCAAATGCAGCTTGTTGAGCGTGGCAATGCCGGCGAGATTGGCCAATCCGGCATCGGTGATCTGCGTGTCCTTCAGGTCGAGCTGCACGACTTTCGGCAATGCCTTAACGAGAGCCAGCCCCTCGTCATTAAGGGCCGTGCCGCCCAGGTGAAAATCGACCACCAGCGAGTCGTCATTCATGGCCAGTGCCATAACGGTGCCGCCGATCTTCTGGATCTTGGCGATGGCGTCCTTGGCCTCGGGCGACAGGGGAGTCGGAGCGGCCGCCGCGGGAGCGGGTGCCGGTGTCGCTGGAGTTCCGGCCGGCGGGGCCGCAGCCACGTTGGCCGGGGCGGCTCGCGTATCGCCGCCGGGCAGCTTGCCCTGGGCAATCAGCTCGCCAAAGGCCGGCGCGTCGCCGTCGCCCGACTTCATGGCCGCGACGGCATCCAGGGCCGCAATAATCTCAGCCTTGACCTTGTCCGGCTCGGCCTGCAACCGCTCGGCCTTGAAGTTGTCCTTCTTCAAGATCGTCGATAACTGCTTGCCGAAGGCGTTGCGCATCTTGCGGTCGGTAGGGCCGACGTGGCAGACGTTGCACTTGGCGGTCTTGGTGACCAGTTCGGCGAACGCCTTGTCCTTTGCGTCTTCCGAATCAGCTTTCACATACTTGGCCTGAAACTCCTTGAAGAACGGCGGCATCGCCTGAGCCCAGCGGAGTTGAAATGCCGCGACCGCCGCTACCAGTCCGACCAGCAAGATTGTGTGTCGTCTCATCAATTAACTCTCCCAAACACGAGATCACGTAGGCCGATTAGGTCAATCAAGAGCCTATTATGGTTTGCCCACGCGGCCTGCGTCAAATCGCCCGCCGATTCCTCCACGAACCTGAAAATCATAGTGTTTCCGCCTTGCAGGACGTATCATAAACGTGTGTTGCAGGGTCATCCAACCGGCAGCCGATTTGGAGGTTTCCACCATGTTTGGCATCGGGCCAGTTGAACTAATCATTGTCGCACTCATGTCAGTGGTACTGGTGTTGGTGCCGCTGGCGGCTGTCGTGATCCTCATATGGATGGCAGCCACTGGCCGCTTCAGCGGTCCAAAGAACTGCCCGCACTGCGGCGCCGACCTTCGCGCGCCGAGCAAGCACCACGGTCAGCCCGTCTAGGTCCCAGCCGCTGCCGTGAACCCGCCCAACGAAGCTCGAAAACATGTGGTAGTCATCGGGGGCGGCATCAGCGGCCTGGCGGCGGCCCAGCGACTGACAGAACTGGACCCGGGCCTGCAAGTCACCCTGCTCGAGGCCGGCCCGACACTCGGCGGCGTGCTGCAGACAGTCCATTGTGACGGCTTTCTGATCGAGCGCAGCGCCGA
>CAZUPX010000413.1:0-5728 GCA_964622155.1 uncultured Planctomycetaceae bacterium
CCAGCGTGCAGCGCTCCGGCAGCGTCAGGCGCATTCAGGCAGGGCCGCTGCTGATCGACGCGGGTGCCGGGAATGATCGCATCGTTCTGGATGGGGACTTGGGGGTGTCGGTCACGCTGCGCGGCATGGCAGGCACAGACGAGCTGGTGATCCGGGGAAAGAACGCCGCCGCGGGCACTTACACGCCGGGAACGAACATCGCTAATGGCTTGGACGGCAACTCGGACTTGCGCGGAACGATCGTGGTCGGCAATACGACCGTCAACTTCCAGGAGTTTGAGAATTCGACGGGACGGATCAGCCGGGTCACGGTTCAAGACGTCTTCAATTTCATGCTCCAGACTCCGCTCGAGCGAGACACTCTTACCGTAGACAGCCCGAGCGCCGGGCGGACCGACGTCGGCGGCTCCAGCGACGGCGTGCCGTTCGTCCCATTGACCCTGCTCAATGTGGCCCAAGTCAGGCTCGACACGGCCTCCAACGACCGCGGCACCAACCTTGACTGGCCCAATGTGGATGAGATCAACGTCAATAGCACCTCGGCCGGGACGACGGTCATGGCGTTCACGGGACCGGGCGACGACCGTGTCAATGTCGGCCTGAGCTCTTCGAATCTGGATGTCCTGAGAGGCGAGTTCACAGTCGACGCCGGCGCTGGAAACGACCGAGTGACGGTGTACGACCAGGCAAACCCAAATGTCCCCCTGCTGGGCACACCAACGGTCTATTCGCTCGCTGCCGGCGAATTGATTCGCAAGCCCTCGGCTACCAGCCCGGCGGCCCTCATTCACTATTCCGACGTCAGCAACCTCCTGCTCTTCACGGGGGACGACGGCAACCTGGTCAACGTGACCAGCGGGCCCGCGTTGACGCAGATCATTTCGGGATATGCAGGCGATCGATTGGCGCTGGACCATTCGTACATGGGCAACGTCTCGGACAACTACGCAACGATCGTCAACGTCCCGCGCTACACCGTGACAGATCAAACGATCACGCATTTCAATCGCTCGTACAGCTTGCAGTATGACGAAGGGGACCTGTATCCGCCCCGGCCCGCGCAATGGATTGCCACGCAAAGCGACTCGGAATACCAGATCGAGTACGTTGGCGTCAAGGAGCTCGTGGTCAACAGTGGGTCGGTCGGCGCCGCGTTCAACATCCAATCCACGTCCGAGGCCGTCCCGCTGACAATCAACGCCGGCACGCCCGTGAATTCGACGATGACCTGGCGCACCGCAGCGGGCTTCACCACGGTCGGCCGGGACTATAACGTGTTCAACGTCGGCGCAAGCGGCACGGTGCAGAACGTGCGTAGCCGGCTGACGCTCAACGGCAGCGGCCCCGACAACCGGCTCGGGCTGAACAATGCCAGCGACGCCTCCCAGGACATCGTGACCATCACGCCCAGCGAAGTCGGCACGGCCCTTGGGGACCAGTTTTTCGGCCCCGGCGGCAGCCTGGGATACAGCGGTATGAGCACGCTGGCGGTCAATCTGAGCAGCGCCTCCGACGACGCCGTTCGGCTGACCCCCAGCGCCAACACTGTTTTCACGGTCAACGGCAATTCCGTGCCGTTCCAGGCCGGCCGCGGCGCCTCGCTCAACCTTGACCTGAGCGGCGTGACCAACGCGGTCAACACGCCTTCCTCGCCGGGCTGGGGCCAGTGGACGTTCGGCAACCGCCAGCCGGTCACCTACGCCAACATTGCCGCGCAAACCGCTATCGACACCAGCCAGTTCATGCGCATCGAATCCCGTCGCCTGCTGGTCCGCGGTGGGGCAGGCGCCAGCGACGACATCATCACCGTTTGGCAGGAGGCCGGTTCCCCCACCGTGCTTTGGATCAGCGTCCAGGTTGGCAGCAATCAACCCCTGGCAAGGTCGTTCGCGGTCAGCGACTTCGATCTCGTGGACATCGACTCGGGAGACGGCACCGACGTGATCAACATCCGCAACACGCCGGCCAACGTCACGACGACCGTCGTCGGTGGGCCGGGCAACGACACGACTAACGTCGGCAATACGGCCAACAGTCTGGCCGACATTCGCGGCCTTTTGACGATTCTGGACGAGACGAATCCGACCTTGCCCAGTTACTACGATTCCAACACCCTCAATATCAACGACCAAGGGAACACGGTCATCGGGCAGCGGTACACCCTCAACGCGACTTCGCTCGACCGCTCCGGGGCGGCCCTGATCTCTTTCGTCACAGGGTATTTTGAGACGCTAAACATCAACGCCGGCAGCGGCGGCAACCACATCCGCTTGAGCGACACCCCGGGCCCATATGCCACCACGGTCCTCCAATCCGGCAGCGGTGCCGACCGCGTCGATGTGCTGGCCACCGGGATTGCCAGTTTTCTTTACCTGACTAACACGGGGGGCGACGACCTGTTCCGTCTGGGCAGCCCGTCGGATTCGCTGACCGACAAGGCGGCTCATAACGGCACGATGGCCAACTTCCAAGGAGCGGTCTTTCCTGGCAACCGCTCGGGTACGACCATGCTGGTCATGGACAACAGCGGTGACGCGACCACCCATCCGAACGTGAGCATTGATCAATGGCAATTGACCGGCTTGTCGCCTTCGTATGTCTACTGGGCTGTTAATTCCGTGGTTCTCCACGCTGGCGGCCCCGCCGGCGGCACGGGGAACACCATCAACCTTAACGGCTACACGGCCTGGTACCCAACGGAAATCTTCACAGGCAGCGGCAACGACACGATCAACCTCAATGCCCTCTCCGCGGATCCTTACTGGGCTCACTCCCTCACCGTTCACGGCCAAGGAGGAAGCGACACCCTGAACTTCAACGATCAGGCGGCCACCGACAACCCGACCTACACTGTTGCGGCATCCTCGGTAACGCGGACCGCTCCATTCGCGGGATACTCTTGGAGCAAGGTCGTAACGGTCAACTACGACAGCGTTGAAAACCTGGCGGTGAAAGCCGGCAGCAGCGATGATACGTTCAAGCTGCAGGGCCCGCAGCCGGTCCGCTTGACGATTGATGGCGCCGGCGGCAGCGACATGCTGGATTACTCCGCCTACACCACCGGCCTTACGGTGAACCTGGCAACCGGCGCTGCCGCCCACGTGCTCGGTGGAGCGCTCAACCTGGAGAACGTCACCGGCGGTGCCGGAAACGACACGCTCACCGGCAATGCGGCCGACAACCTGTTGCGTGGCAACGGCGGCAACGATTTGCTGACTGGCTCGGACGGCAACGACATCCTTGTCGGCGGGGACGGCAAGGACACGCTCAGCGGCGGCAATGGCCGCGACCTGCTCATCGGCGGCCTGGGCGCCGATGCACTCAGCGGCGGCGCAGGAGACGATATCTTGATCGGGGGCCGCACGTCTTACGACGTGAATGACGCGGCGCTTTTGGCCGTGATGGCCGAATGGTCAAGAACGGACTTCACGGGCACTTCCCTTCAAAAATACCAGACGAGGATCAACAACCTGAGGAATGGTGGTGCAAACGCGCGTAATGGAGCTTACCGCCTTAACAACACCACGGTTTTTGACGATGGCGCCAGCGACACGCTTACCGGTGGTGGGGACTACGACTGGTTCTGGGCCGCATTGAGCGGTGCCTCGAAGGACAAAACCGATCGCCAAAGCAGCACGGAGGTTGTGAACTAGCCGGCGGCTTGCGTCAGACCACGCCACAAGTGCTCGGCAGTTGGAATTCAGCGTCTCTTGTTCACCGATCCCCCAGTCCCTAGACCCCACGAACGACCCGCGGGGTTGCACCCCCTGGAGTGCAACCCCGCTACCCGTCGTGAACGAATGTCCGACGACGACGACTAATTGCCCGCGCGCACTGAATCGACCAGGAAGTTGCCGTTGTTCGCCAGCGGCATGTACGGCAGCCAGCAATTGCCGGCCACGGTATCCGTGCGAGCATGACCGCCGATGTAATATTGCAATCCGAACGCGACATACCAACCCGCCTCGCCATAGGCAGCGTCGCCAGGCGCGGAACTGGGATGCATGTATTGCATGTTGGCGTATAGCGAGATCGTGTCGCTGACTGGAGCGATGAAGCTACCACCGAGCAGCAGGTCGCCCAGGTTGCCCCCCTCGGTCGCATCCAGACGGCTGTCCTGCGGCAAGCCAACCCAGATCCAACTATCGGCCTGGAAGGCCCACTTGTGGTGCCAGAATAAGTTGATCTGGTTGATCGAGCGGAATGAGATCGGATTGCCGAGGCCGTCGAGGTTCGTGGCTCCCTTGTCGCGCCACGTGCCCCATGCGCCAAACTCATTCCATGCGCTGGTGGCATAGGCCACCTGGGCGCGCCATTGGCCGATCGTCGGATTGACGGCAAAGGCGCCGAATGCCTGGTTGGGCATCCAATCGTGGACCACTCCGTAGCTCAGCGCCGAGACCTCGTCGGCCTTTTTGAAGAAACCCGTGCTGACAAACACCTGTTGCTGCGCGTCCGATGTCGTCAACGCGCCGGTGTTCGCAGGACGCCCATTCCAATCGTAGACGCCATAGCTGGCTCCCATTTGGAAGCCGATGCCCGTCGCCTCGCTCACTCGGCCCAAGCTGGTGCCGAAGTTGAAGCCAAACGAGCCGCCGTCGTTGTTGCCTGGCCGATTGAGCGCCTGATTGCGATCGGCGATGCCGCGCCACGAGTCGATGCCGGCAAATAGCACCATTCCGCGCGCAGGACAGCCATCGCATGTGGCACAGAATTCGGGGCAGTCCACGCAGCCGCAGTCGCCGCGTGCCGTACCCGTCTGGGAGGTTAACGATTCGCGGTCCGACGTCTTGTAGTAGTTATCTCCCTCATACGAGCCATTGGTCGAATAGCCTGCCGGATACCCGATGACCGATGGGCTCGCCGTTGGCGGCCAGGGATCAGGAACAGCGTACGATTGGGCCGCTGCCGGCCCCGCCAGGATCAGACCGCAAACCAGCGCAAGCGCGCGGACGAAGTGGACGCGCATGACGTTCGCCTCCGTGCGAATCGACTACGAGCTTCCGGCCCCATCCATGCGGCCGGTGTCCAAGGCGCTGTGGCGCGCCCTGGCCGTCTAATGCGTAACAATCGGAACAACAGGATTCATCTCGCACTAAATTCGCGAGACGACATTCAACTGGTATTTGTCTCAATTCCGTTAGATGCGGCAGGCTTTACCCCGGCGTCAAAGTCACGGGCCCAAGGTGGCCCGGCCATCCCGATGGCGGCCCCTAACGATGCCCTGACCCTCAAAGTCTCACTTTGTTAAGATGTGCCGGGCGCGGCACTGGCGTTGCCAGGCGCCACTGTCTTCTATCAAACACCGCAGCCACAAGTACCCCTGGGAATTCGATAACTTCATGGGTCAACAATACATCTATCAAATCGCCGGCCTCACCAAAAAGCACGGCCAGCGCGAAGTGCTCAAGAACATCTGGCTGGCCTTTTACCCCGGAGCCAAGATCGGCGTGCTGGGGCGCAACGGTGCCGGCAAAAGCACTCTGTTAAGGATCATGGCCGGCATCGATCGCGACTTCGAAGGCACGGCCGCTCTGGCCTCCGGTTTCACCGCCGGCTACCTGTCCCAGGAGCCGCAGCTCAACCCCGACAAGGACGTGTGGGGCAACGTCGAAGAGGCCGTCGCGCCGACACGCCGCATCTTGCAGCGCTTTGACGAAATCAACGCTCGACTGGGTGAAGGCATCAGCCCCGAAGAAATGGAAAAGCTGCTCGCCGAGCAAGCCAA
>CAZUPX010000414.1:0-2209 GCA_964622155.1 uncultured Planctomycetaceae bacterium
TCATTCCGCGCCTGCATCGCGGCATCTTCGCCATCAACGAGTTGCCGGAGCTCGACGAGCTGGTGCAGGTGGGCTTGTTCAATATACTCGAAGAGCGCGACGTGCAGATTCGCGGGTATCCGATCAATTTCGACATCGACGTGCTGATTTTGTTTTCGGCCAACCCGGCCACCTACAACCGCAGCGGCAAAGTGATTCCGCAGCTCAAGGACCGCATCGGTTCGGTGATCCACACGCACTACCCGCGCGAGCGCGATCTGGGTATCCAGATCATGGAGCAGGAGGCGACGGTTGAACTCGGGGGCGAGTTTCCGGTGGTCGTGCCGTACTTCATGCGCGAGATCATCGAGCAGATGAGCATCGCCGCCCGCGCGTCGAAGTATATCGACCAGCAGTCCGGCGTCAGCGCGCGCTTCAGCATCGCCAACTACCGCACCATGGTCGCCAGCGCCCGGCAGCGCGGTGCCCTGTTGGGCGAGCGGCCCTCCGTGCCGCGCATCAGTGACTTGGGCCACCTCTATAGCTCGTCGCTAGGCAAGCTAGAGCTGGACATGATGGGCAGCCATCAGCTCACCGAGCGCCAGGTGCTGGATGCCATTATGGCCGAAGCGATCCGCACCGTGTTCGAGGAGTACGTCGACCGTCACGGGCTGGGTGAGATTGCCGAAATCTTTTCGCAAGGCGTCAAGATCGAGGTAGGCGACATGCTTCCATCGAGCCATTACGCTGGACGGCTGACGCGAGTGCCACCCGCATGGGAAAAAGCCTTCGAGGTCAACGCCTCGAGCGATCCGGCCGTGCGGGCTTCGTGCGTGGAATTCATGCTGGCCGGCCTGTATGCCTCGGATCGGATTTCGCGAGCCCAGAGCCGCGGACGAATCGTGTATGAGATTAAATAGGGGACAGCGGACAGGGAACAGCCGGGCATGAAGTACGCAATGACGTCGCCAGTCTCCGGGTTGCAAAGTGCAGTTGCCGTTCAAACGTTTCCGACTGTCCCCTGTCCGCTGTCCCCTGTTCCCTATTCGTGGGAAGTCGAATGAGCAAGCAGCTTCCAGTTGGCGGCGTGATTCACACCTACCAAAGGTACGACCCCAAGAATCTCCCGAGCCCGACGCAGCCGCCGCCCGATCTGGTTTCGCCGGCATTCGAGCACATGCTCATGTACGGCGACATGCGCGAGCTGACCGATGAGGAGTTGGCGCGTGCGATTCGCATCGATCCCAGCCAGATTGCCGGCTTTGGGCCGAGCATCGAAGCGCTGCGAGCGATGCTCGAGGAGCGAAAGCGAAAGATTCTTGAGAAGTACGAGACGCGTAAAGTCCAGAAAGAAGCCGCCGACGCGTATCGCAAACGTGGTCAGAGCATCAAGCCGCCCAAGAACCTGGCTAAGCGATTTGAGCAGGGTTTTCGCGACGAGCAGATTCGCGACATGGAACGCCTGTGGTATCAAGCGGGCGACGATCGTTCGCAGTTTGCCCGTCAGCTAATGCAACTGATGGCCCTGTTGGGCGATAAGTACCAGGTAGACGAGCTGGCTGGCAAGTACGAGTTCACCGGCCGCACGCGCATGACGGTGCCGCAGGCGCTGGAGATCAAAGAAGAGCTGGAGCTGATCGACCGATTGCTCAAGCAGCTCGAAGAGGCTGCCCGCACCGCTCAAATTGGCGTGATCGATCTGGAAGAGCTTGCACAATTTGCCGAGCCGGGCGAGGTCGAGCGGCTCAACTCGCTGCAAAAACAAATTGAAGACTACATGCGACATATCGCCGAGCAGCAAGGACTGGAACGCGGGCCCAAGGGCTATCGTCTGACACCCAAGGCCTATCGACTGTTTCAGGGCAAGCTGCTGCAGCGAATTTTTGCCAACTTGCAGGCGGCTCGTACCGGACGGCATCAGGGACCGATCGTGGGCGAAGGCGCCGTCGAGCTCCAGCGCACCAAAGCGTACGAGTTTGGCGACTCGGTGGCCAACATGGACATGCCGGCTTCGCTGATCAACGCCATGGTGCGCAGCGGGCCCGGCCTGCCGGTGCGCTTGAAACAGGAAGACATCGAAATCCACCGCACTCGTAACACGCCCAAGTGTGCAACCGTGGTGCTCATGGACATGAGCGGGTCGATGCGCTACGGCGGGCTATACGTGCACGTCAAGCGAATGGCTCTGGCGCTCGACGGGCTGATCCGCCGCGAGTATCCGGGCGACTAC
>CAZUPX010000415.1:0-2508 GCA_964622155.1 uncultured Planctomycetaceae bacterium
GAAGCGGTCTGTGCTCAGAAGGCAAACATTGATTTCGGTTCACCGAACTTCAACCAGCACCTCATGGCGGCCGTCTTGGATCGAGGACTCTTTGCGCCGCACGTTGAGCGGCTGCGCACCAACTATCGGGCCAAGCTTGCCGCCATGCTATCGGCCCTGGACAAGCACCTGGCAGGCAACTGGGGCGTCGAGTGGAGCGCGCCTGCGGGTGGGCTGTATGTCTGGTTGCGGTTGCCCCGCGCGATGAATGCCGGCCCCGACGGCGCCTTGATGTCGCGTGCCTTGGAAGAAGGCGTGCTCTACGTGCCCGGCGAGTATTGTTACCCCTCCGAAGGCCAGCCGCGCCGCAAAGACACCATTCGACTTAGTTTCGGCGTGCAGAGTGCCGAACAGATCCGCCTTGGAATCGAGACGCTCGGACGTGCCATCGCGCGTGCTGGATGAAGCGTTGAAGATTGCGGCAATTGTCTCCAACCTGAAGTGAGTAACGCGTGTCTCAAGTGCCGGTCAAACGTGTTGAGAGTAGCGGGCTGCGATTTCTGATCATCGATCGCTATCTGCTCCGCCAATTTCTGCAGACGTTCGTGATCTGTTTTTGCAGCCTCACGGGGTTGTACAGCGTGATCGACGGATTCGGGAATCTCGACGAGTTCATCAATGACGCTGGCAAGCATGGCGGCTTGCTGAGCGTGATGGGCGAGTACTACGGCTACCGTTCGCTGTCATTCTTCGACACGATGAGCCCGGTCCTGTCGCTGATCGCCGCCATGTTCACGGTGACCTGGATTCAACGGCACAACGAGTTGACGGCACTTTTAGCAGCCGGGATTCCCAAAGTCCGGATCATGAAAAGCGTGATCGTGGCCGTGATTGGCGTCACGCTGCTGAGTGTGGCCAATCGCGAGTTTGTCATCCCGCGCATCCGCTCTCACTTGTCCTACAACGCGCAAAACCTGGGGGGCAGTTCCGGCCAGTTCCTGAAGCCACGCTATGACAATGAGACCGTCGTGTTGTTGGGCGGGTCGAGATCCAAGACCTACGGCGACCAGCAGCGAATCGAACGCCCCGACTTTTATCTGCCGCCGGGATTGGATCGCTACGGCTCGCGGCTGGCCGCCGAGAACGCCTATTATCGGCCATCGCAGGGCGGTCAACCGGGCGGATACTTGTTTCAGAAAGTCGAGCATCCGCAAGGTCTCAACCAGGTGGCGTCGCTGTCGTTGGGCGATCGGCCGGTGCTGCTTACGCCGCGCGACTTTGAGTGGCTCAAGCCCGACGAGTGCTTCGTGGCCAGCAACGTCAGCTTCGACCAGTTGGCCGGCGGGAGCGCCTGGCGGCAGTTGTCGAGCACGGCCGAATTGATCTGGGGCCTGCACAATCGTAGTCTTGACTTTGGGGTCGATGAGCGGCTGGCAATCCACACCCGGATCATGCAGCCGCTGTTGAACGTGACCCTGTTGTTTCTCGGTCTGCCGCTTGTGCTGTCGCGCTCCAACCGCAACGTGTTTTGGGCCATCGGCCTGTGCATTGCGCTGGTCGTCGCGTTCGTGCTCGTGCAGTTTACCTGTCAGTATCTCGGATCGCGTTATTGGGTTGAACCGGCGCTGGCCGCTTGGCTGCCGGCGATGATCTTCGTACCATGCGCCGTGGCCCTTTCGCATCCATTCCGCGAGTAAGAGGACTTTTCCGTGACAGGCACGGCCCAGACCCAGACTCACGCTCAGAAACATCCGCCGATCGACGAATCCGCCACGCCCTGGGTGGAAGGGTTGACGATGCCGCAAGTGCTGCGCGAGACGGTCCACCGGTACGGCCAGCACGATGCTCTGGTGTTTCCCGCCCGCGGCCTGCGAGTCAGCTACGCCGAGTTTTCCGAGCAGGTTGATCTGGCGGCCCGCGGACTGTTGGCGCTAGGGATCAAACACGGCGAGCACGTGGCGATTTGGGCCACCAACGTGCCCGAGTGGGTCGTGCTGCAGTTTGCCGCGGCGCGAATCGGCGCCGTGCTGGTAAATATCAACCCAGCCTATCGGGCGCACGAGCTGAAGTATGTCCTGAACCAAAGCGATTCGGTGGCGCTGGTGCTGGTGGGTCGATTCAAATCGTCCGACTACTTCGCGATGCTCGATGAAGTCTGCCCCGAGTTGGCATCGAGTGCTCCCGGCCAGGTGCACTCGAAGGACTTTCCGAAATTGCGCTGGGTCGTATCGCTTGAGCAAGACGCGCCCCCCGGCGCGATTACCTGGCGCGAAATGCTCGACCGCGCCAACTCGGTGCCGGCCGGAAAACTTGCCGAGCTCGATACCCAGTTGGATCCACGCCAGGCCATCAACATTCAGTACACGTCGGGCACGACCGGCTTTCCCAAGGCTGCCACGCTGAGCCATCGCAATCTGCTCTTGAACGGTTACTACACCGGCATGTGCCAGGCGTTCACGGCCGAGGATCGCGTTTGCATTCCCGTGCCGTTTTATCACTGCTTTGGCTGCGTGTTGGGCACGATTACTT
>CAZUPX010000416.1:0-8151 GCA_964622155.1 uncultured Planctomycetaceae bacterium
TTTTTTGACACGCCAAGCTGAGATTTGCCACCGAGGTCACTGAGGACACAGAGACGGCATAGACGAACTGAAAGAATTCAACTCTGCGTTCTCCGCGACCTCTGCGTTTCTAAGTATTGGAATTTGAAACGCGGAGGTCACGGAGAACACGGAGACGGACAGAAGGAAAGAAGAGAGTTACGAACAAAGTTACAAATTCAAATTGCGCCTCTGTGTTCGCAGTGGCACATTCTTCGTCGGAACTTCAACGGACCGCGGACGCCGAATGCTTGAAATCGGATTGCCAATTCGCTGAATTGCCCGAAACGCCTGTCAATAGGCGGTTGCATGCAATCCGCGCTTTTCGCTGTTTTGACGTATCTGCCGGGCCGTCATGGCGGAAGTGAGCCTGCCGATTCAACTTGCCGGAAACGCCGCTAGATCGTTACGCATACGCACGTTCCAACGGTAATCGACGTAAGTGGCGGGCCATTCGTGGCCTACCTTTATAATGACGCGCAACGCGGAAAGACATCTTAGGCAAGACGTTTCATGTGCGCATTTTCCAAAACACAGCGTCTTTAGACATCTGCCGCGTCAAGGAGCGGTCCACTCATGTTTACGGCAACAACTTTGATTCTTGCTGCGAGTCCTCTGTTTAGCTGGAGCGCAATAGGTGAGGCGCTCATGTCGCCGCCAGGTTTGTTCGTGCTGACACTCTTGGGACTGGCGATGCTTTGGGAGGGGATGGGGCTGCGCTACATTCGCAACAACCAGGCCGGCATCGTCGAAAAGCTCTGGTCGCGAACGGGCTCCGTGCCCGAGGGTAGGATCATCGCGGTCAACGACGAGGCCGGCTTCCAGGCGGAACTGCTCCGCGGCGGGTTTCATCTCGGCGTGTGGCGTTGGCAGTATCGCATTCACCGCGTGCGATTGGTCACGATCCCGCAGGGCAAAATCGGCTACGTCTACGCACGCGATGGCGAGCCGCTCGAAGCCAGCCAGACGCTGGGCCGGGTCGTCGAGTGCACGAATTTTCAGGATGCTCGGGGCTTCCTCTCAGGAGCTGAAGCCAGCGAGAGCGGCACGCGCGGCCAGCGAGGCCGCCAGCGAGCCATCATCCGCGAAGGCGTGTACGCGATCAACCATGCGCTGTTCGTAGTCATCACCGAGAACGACGTCTATCAACTTCGCAGCCTTTACGACCGGCAATCGCTCAACATGTTGGCCGGTTGGCAGCACGATCTGGCCGAGATCGACGGATTCAGTCCGGTCGTGATCGGCGCGACGATCGACGCGCCCGATCCCATCAACCCCGAGTTGACGCGGCCGGTCGACACCATCGGCATCGTGACCATACACGACGGTCCGTCGCTACCGCCGGGCGAGATCATCGCGCCGCCGGCTGGCACCGACGCGTCGCAGCCGCACTTCCACAACAACTTTCAGGACCCGGAAGCCTTCTTGGCTGCCGGCGGGCGGCGTGGGCGACAATATGTTCCGCTGACCGACGGCACCTACTTCATCAATCGCTGGTTTGCCTCGGTCGAGCGTAACGCCAAAACCGTGGTGCCGATCGGCTACGTGGGCGTGGTGGTCAGCTACTACGGCCGCACGGGCCAAGACCTGTCGGGCGTCGCGTTTCGCCACGGCGAGCGCGTGGCCGAGGGCGAGCGCGGCGTGCGGGAGCATGCCCTGGGCCCCGGAAAATACGCGTTCAACACCTATGCCGGGAACATCATTCTCGTGCCGACGACGAACTTCGTCCTGCACTGGATCACCGGCCGCACGGAAACCCACCGGTACGACGAAAGTCTGCGGTCGATCGACCTGGTGACCAAGGACGCTTACGAGCCGCTGTTGCCGCTGTCGGTAGTCGTGCACATCGACTACCAGAAGGCGCCCAACGTGATTCAGCGCTTCGGCGACGTAAAAAAACTGATCACGCAGACGCTCGATCCGATGCTCAGCGCGTACTTCCGCGACGTGGCCCACAAGCAGACGATGCTGGGCCTGTTGCAGGAGCGCGACGCGATTCAGGCCCAGGGTCGAGAGGAGCTGCGCAAGCGATTTCGCGAGTTCGACATCGAGTGCGTCGACGTGCTGATCGGCAAGCCCGACACGGCCGAAGCCGGCGGCAAGATCGAGACGCTGCTCGAGCAGTTGCGTTTACGTCAATTGTCGATCGAACAGCTCGAAACGTTCGAGCGTCAGCGGGCCGCCGCCGACAAGCAGCGCGGTCTGAGCGAAGCCCAGGCCCAAGCCGCCAAGCAGACGGAACTGACCAACTCGCGCATTCAGATTCAGATTGCCGAGAACCAAGGCGAGGCCGATTTGGCGCAGGCTCGCAAGCGGGCTGAGCAGTTAATCGTCACCGCGCAGGCCGACAGCCAGCAGCGCGTGCTGGCCGGCAAGGGCGAAGGCGCCCGCGTGTTGCAAACCGGTTTGGCCGAGGCCTCGGTGCTGCTGCGCAAGATCGGATCGTTCGGCGATCCGCGCCTGTACGCCCTGTTGTCGGCCTCCGAGAAACTCGCCAACAGCAGCCAACCGTTGGTGCCAGAGCGCGTATTCATGTCCGGCGCGGCGGGCGAGAATGGTCACGCCACTGCCAGCGGCCAAGGATTGCTGGGGGTGTTGATCAGTCTGCTGGTTGCCGAAAAGTCGGGATTTCAACCGGCCGACGGCGGATCGCTGGCAGGATTGGAAGAGTTCACCGAGCGCATGACACGCGAGGCAATGGAGTCGATGCAGCAAGCCGTCGGCGCCCGAACCGCCGAGGCGCTGCCCGCCGGCGGGGCAGGCTCGAGCGTCATCGAGTCCAAGTAGTCACCAAGAAATCGAGGCGGTGCGAACCGCTTCGTACGATCGTCAACCAAACGCCGGGCGCTGGTGGCTCAAGTCACCGGTGCCCGCGTCGTTTGGTTTCCACGCTTGCCGGCCTCTCTCGGGCCAATCATTAGCTCATTTGGTCCGGATTTTGCAAATCGTTATCGACAGCCGGCGCGCACGACGCATGTAGGCCTTTTGCCGAACAATCGCGACTCGCGGGCTGATCGCGTGACGATCGGGCTGTGCGGGGCCGTGCGCACGCAAACTTTACGTGACACGCGCATCGGGAAAATTTGACTTTCCTTCACTGACGGGTAGACTCGATTATGTTTCACGCGGCACCGAACTTTTCAAATTCAACCACGGCCCACGGCGCCGCATGCGCTGCGAGGGCCTTTTTATTTTGCGCTCGCTCGATTCGGGTTGACGCGCGGGAATAGCCTATCGAGGTCGGTCATGATTCGCGTCGTGTGTGTGTCACTTGTTGCTCTGTTTGCCGCTACGGCTTCGGCCCAGCAGTGGGCGGAAAAGATGTTTGCGCAGCGGAGCCACGACTTCGGCGCGGTCCCACGCGACTCGAAGACCGAATTCGAATTCGTGATCGAGAATCTCTATAGCGAAGACCTGCACATCGCGCACGTAGGAGCCAGTTGCAGTTGCACGAAGCCGCGAATCGTCAAAGACACGCTCCAGCCGCTGGAGACCGGCGCCGTCGTGGCGGCGTTCAACACGCGCTCGTTCAGCGGCCAGCACAGCGCCCGCTTGACGGTGACCATCGACCGCCCGCAATTCGCCCAAGTCGAGCTGCAAGTGAAGGGCTACATCCGCACCGACCTGGTGCTCGAGCCAGGGCTGGTCAACCTGGGAACGATTGGCGAGGGTCAGACGGCTGAAAAGAAAATCAAGATCGAGCATTTCGGCGGAAACGACTGGAAAATCAAGGAAGTCTCCACAGACTCGGAGTTCTTGACCGCCAGAGTCAACGAGACCTCGCGACGCAACGGTCGAGTCGTGTATGAGCTAGCCGTGCAATTGAAAGAAGGCGCTCCGGCCGGCTATCTCAGCGACCAGCTAGCGATAACAACCAACGACAAGAACACCAAACAGTTCGACGTGAGCGTCGAGGGCCGGATCGAGCCGCAATTGAGCGTCAGCCCTGCGAACATCCTGCTGGGCACGCTCCAGCCGGGTCAAAAGATCACCAAGAACTTTGTGGTCAAGGGTCTCAAGCCGTTGAAGATTCTCGACATCCACTGCGACAACGAAAGCTTTACGTTCAAGTCGTCCGACGAGTCCAAAACGGTACATCTGATTCCCATGACGTTCGAAGCCGGTGCCGATGCTTGCAAGATCTCACAACAGATTGAGATCGTCACCGACCTGGATGACCACAAGAGCGTGCAGTTGACTGTCGCCGGCGTGGTCTGCCTGCCGCTGGCCGGCAACTAGAGTCCCTTTTTCGAGTCGCATGCGGCACATCTTGCCGCAAGAAGTGAACGGCGCTTCCCGTATCCGTTTCCCCGCGCCCGTCTCGCGCCGCCGATCGTAGCGGTTGTTCCACTGGCGCCCGACCAGTGAAACTTTACGCGGCCCATTTCCCGCGTTCGCTGTATACGACTTTGCAGTCCAGCGAAGCGATAGCGTGCGATAGCAGACGTTTCATGTATCGTGCGCCAACGTCCGAAACCTCCTCATGGCCAGGTTGCGTGTCGCGGCCTGGAACGATCCATCAAGGAGTATCTCATGGAGCCCACACGTATTGATCCTCACGGCGACGCGCCCAAGGTGAGGGCCACGCTCTACCTGTCGCGCGAAGTCCTTAACGAAGCTCGCAACGCGGCGGTGCATCTGGCCGGTTACCCGGCGCGGATGACGTTGACCAAGTTGGCCGAGAACGCACTGCGCAATGAATTGGCGAGGCTGAAGGAACGTTACAACGGCGGAAACGACTTTCCCGATCGTGGCGAAGATTTGAAAGGTGGACGGCCCATTGCCGCCTAGGAGGTCCCTCATGGTACGCACCATTTACAGCCCCACTCGTCCGGAAGATCACGCCGTGCTGCGCCGCGAATTGCTCCGGCTGATCGTCAAAAGCGAAAGCACGCGCCGCGATCAAATCAAGGCGCCCCAAAAGTGAAGGCGTTGGCCGCGATCGGAATCTGCCTGCTGGCGGCGCTGTCGGCCGCCGCGCAGACGCCAGGGCAATGGCCCGTCGGCGGCGCGCCCCCTGGGGCCGCGCCGCCCGCGCGGATCCACCCGGCCGTCGTGCGCATCATGGCGCCGGGCAATGGCAGCATTTCGTACGGCTCAGGCACGCTGGTGCACGTCGGCGAGACGTCGGGGCTGGTCGTCACGAACTGGCACGTGATCAACGAGGCCACGCAGCCGATCTCGGTCCACTTTCCAGACGGCTTCTATTCGCTGGCCAAGGTGCAGAAGGTCGATCGCGATTGGGACCTGGCACTGCTGGAAATCAAAAAACCCAACGTACAGCCAGTCAACGTGGCCGCCGCGGCGCCTCGGCCCGGCGAGCTGCTGACCATCGCGGGGTACGGACCGGGAACGTACCGCACCGCCAGTGGTCCGTGCACCCAATATGTCGCGCCGGGCACGACGTTTCCCTTCGAAATGGTCGAAGTCGCCGTTTCGGCACGTCAGGGAGACTCCGGCGGTCCCATCTTCAACGCGCGCGGCGAACTGGCCGGCGTGCTGTTCGGCGAAGGACACGGGCGAACGAGTGGCAGCTATTGCGGACGCGTGCGATGGTTCCTGTCCAGCGTCGTGCCTGACGGCGCGCCCAACACACAGATGATTGCCAGCGCGCCGCTCAAGCCGCTGGCACCGCGTCCTACGACAGGCCAACCACGACAAGACAAATTCGCCGGTTGGGTGGCGCCGGTCGTGCAGACCAGCACTCAGCCCACGAGTGCCACGCCGTCGCAGCGCGCCCCCAATGGCGTCGTCGCCAGTACGCGCGCGGCCGGGCCGCAAGTGCAATCAATTGGCTGGGAAGACGTCGCCGGAGCGACCCTTGGCGAACAGATCAAGACGATCCTCGCTTTGGTGGGCGTGTTGGCCATACTCTTGCACGCGCTACGCTGGATGAGCCGCGAACCGGCGCCTGCTTAGGTTTGCGTACGCCCAGTTCGCAGTCCGCACCGGCGCATTGGTGCCGACGCTTTTGGTATTTCCAGTGCTCTATTTACTGTTCTCGCAATGCCCGGCAGAGTCACATTGAGCGGACAACAACTTTTGGCGTGCGGCAAATGCCCCCAACGGCACTCGATGCGGCCAGAGCTTGCGGTAGAATACACCAATGGCATCCGCATCGCACCGGACGGCCCGTTTGGGCTCACTGCACCGGCGATTGCGGCTCGATTCAGGATGAATCCCCTTAATGGTCCGATTGGTTCAACAGACCCCTGCCGAAGCCGAGCCGCCGCTGAGTCTGGCGGAGCTTGAGCAGGCGGTTCGCGCCGCTGAACCCGCGGCCCTGCTGGTCCCTGCGCGAATCGTGCGCCGTGTAATTAAGCAGCACGCGTTGGTTAGCGGCATTGGGCTGCGCGTTCCGCACCGAAAAACCTATGTAATTCCGCGCGCCGAATTGCTCTCGATCGTCGACCTGTCGGAGCTCGACCTGCCGGCCAAGGCGAAACTGCCCGACACCGTCATACTGCTTGCCCGGCCGAGCACGGAAGCTCTCAGCGATCTCAGCCGTGGCGAGGCGCTGTTGAAATTCTGGCGACAGCTTTTTCATGCCCGAGTGCACGTCGCGTTGGATCGGTTGATCGCTGAGCGGCGGCTGAACGACAGCGACGTTCGCATGCGGATCCAGCAGATCGGCACGACTGAGTTTGAGGAGATTCGCTCGGTGTTGCGACAGGAAGACTACCTGTTGCCGCCTAAGACGGACCGAGTTGTGTACGTCGAGTTCGTGGCCGTCTATCTCGAGTTGAGATTCTTTGCGCCGACATTGCTGCGCACCTATTTTCCATCGCTCGTGGACCTGGTTTACATCGACGAGTTGCTGAAGCGCGACGTGGACGCCGATGCTCTGCTGGCTGCGACTCGGCTGGGGGGCGCCCCCGACCCGAGCTGGCGCGGCGATTCGGTGGAAGACCAGCAGGTCCACTTTGCCGACCCGCTTCACGAGATGCGGCCGTATCCGCGCCGCTTGCCGGCCCGCAAACGGTCAGAGCGCTATGCCACGGCGCTCGTTGCCAAGGCGGACCGGGTTCGGCGGCTGGGCAACCTGGTGCGATCCGCGATCCTGCGTACGCAGGCGGCGCGCTATGCGACGCCCGAGGCCGCGCAAGATGCTCGCGAAGAAGCTCGCGCGGACCTGGCTCGGCTGGCGCGGCGCTTGCAAGCGGCGTTGAGCTTCACCGCCAACGAGGCCGAGGAATGGTCCAAGTCACTGGCCTCGCTGCTCGATCAATCGGCGCGGGGCATCTGGACCTCCGAAGCACGCATGCTCTACGATCTGCAAAAAGTATGCGTCGACCACGAGCGCGGGATTTACACCCTCGACGTGGTCGGCTGGGCCATGTCGCTGGGGCGCAAGAGTATCAAGCGTTTCTTGCCCGGCCAGCGCGACGTGCTGGTCTACAAGCATTTGCGCAGCGCCGCCGGCCGCCTCCCTTCGGCGAGACTGTCGAACCGTTCGCGCAGTCGTCTGTCGGCGTTGGTGCAATCGGCGGTACACCGAGCGGAGGGGAACCTGCGAGCCCGGTTTAGGCCGGCCATCGAACGCGCGCTGGACAAGGTCAAGCTCTTGCCTCAAAATCCGCCCGAGCGCGTGGCGCGACGAAAATTGGTCGATGAAATTCTCGACAGCATTGTCGAGCGCGGATTCTTGACGATGGGCGACCTGCGCGACGCACTGTCGCGCAACAACCTGAAGCTGCCCGACGTCACCAGCGCCAAGGAGTTCTTACTCGGCGATCAGTTGTTGAAGGCCGACCGGCATTTAGCGGCCAGCCTGGACGGGGTGTACCATGCCGGTGAGATCTACCGCCGGTTGCCGCAGAGATTTAGCTCGTTGGCGTTCGGCACTCCCGCGGGTCGTTTTCTGACGCGCTATCTGGCGATTCCCTTCGGCGGCGCGTTTTTGCTGTTGGAAGGTCTGCAATTCCTGATCACCGAGGTGGCCCACCTGGTCGTTCCGCCGCCGGACCTCGTCGGCCAGGAGGCTTCGCACGAGCCGTTCGTGCCCTTGATGTCGGTGCCTTCGCTGCTCTTGCTGGGATTGCTCCTGTTGGGGGTGCTCTATTACCCGCGATTTCGGGCGCTGTGTGTCGACGGCTTGGCGCGCGCCGGGCGGTTGGGCCGCCGTGTGATTGT
>CAZUPX010000417.1:0-6114 GCA_964622155.1 uncultured Planctomycetaceae bacterium
CGAGCGGACCAACTCCCAAAGGACCCATCACGGTCTGCCGCCCCTGCGGGTTGACCCCACCCTGCTCAACTCGGCCCGCAAGCACGCGGCCTGGATGACCAACAACCGCTCGATGACCCACACCAGCCAGGCGGTGGGTGAGAACATCGCCATGGGCCAGCAGTCGAGCACCGACGTGCTCAACGCCTGGATGAATTCCGACGGCCACCGGGCGAACATCCTGAATCCCGGCTACACGCGGATCGGCGTGGCGGCCTACACGACCCCAGAGGGCACGATCTTCTGGTGCCAGCAGTTCTTGCAGTAGAAGCCAGCGGCGACCCACAATGCCGCTCGTGAGTCGGACCCTGACCATTGTCGGCGCGAGCGTTCGCGCGGCGGCCCAATCCGCCGCGCGGGCCGGCTTTTCGGTGCACGGGGCCGACCTGTTCGCCGACCTCGACCTGGCTCGCGTGTGCGAAGCAACTCGCGTGGCCGATTATCCGCGCGGACTTGTTACTGTGCTGAGCGGGCCGCAGGACGGCGGCTGGATGTACACCGGGGCGCTGGAGAATCATGCGGCCCTGGTCGGCCGATGGGCGCGGTTGCGCCTCCTGTGGGGCAACGATGGCAGAGTGCTTCGCCACGTGCGCGATCCCTGGCGCGTGGCACGCGCTTTGCGCTCGGCTGGAATGCTCTCGCCCGAGATCGCGCCGAAGGGGACACTCCCGCCTCGCGACGGGAATTGGCTAATCAAGCCGGTACGCTCGGCCAGCGGCAGCCACGTGATGCACTGGGATAGTCGTGTGCCCGACCCAGTCGCCCCGCGCGGACCCTCGTATTTCCAGCGGTATGTGGAAGGACTCGCTTGCTCGGCCGTATATGTGGCGGCCGGTGGGCAGGCTGTGTTCTTGGGCGTTACGCGACAATTGACCGGCCAGCGATGGACCTGCGCCGGTGGCTTCCGCTACTGCGGATCGATCGGTCCGCTCGAATTGCCATCGAACCTCGCGCAAAGTTTCATCGACATTGGCGCCGTGCTTGCCCGTGCGTTCAAGCTCGATGGATTGTTCGGCGTCGATGCGGTTCTCAACTCCCAGGGGATTTGGCCCGTCGAGGTCAATCCGCGGTTCACCGCGTCGACCGAACTAGTGGACTGGGCGTGCGGGATATCCGCGGTCGAGCTGCACGTAGCGGCCTGCTGCGACGGCCGATTACCCCGCGATCTGCCGCTGGCCAATCGTATGTGTGGCAAGGCCATCGTCTTTGCAGCGAAACACACGATCGTTGACGTCGATCTGAATGCATCCGCGCGGACGGATAGTGGCCGCTGGCCGGCGCTGGCAGACATTCCCGCGATCGGCACAACGATCGAAGCCGGCTGGCCGATCGTCACTGTGTTGACCGAAGGGAGCGGCGAAAATCAAGTGCTGGAAAAGCTACAGCGTCAGGCGGAGGAGGTGCGCACAGCGCTGGGCGACAGTCTGTGAGACGGGTCTCCGTCCGCTGTAGCTGGCCCCAGCGCGCCGGGGCCGGCAGGTGCTACGGGCCGCTGGCGGCTTTTACCGTACTCGACATGGCGGCCAGGCGAGACGCTTCGCTGTTTTCGTCCACGAGACCCGCCTTCCAGTGTTTGCCGGCCAGTTTGGGTTCGAAATTATCGACGCCTGCCAACTTTGCGATCTCGATCAGGAATCGCTTGGTGAGGTCCTCCAAAACCGTCTTGTCTCCTTCGCGGCCGTAATACTCGGACAGGTCAATCGGCTGTCCGAGCCTCACGTAGCCGTTGCCTCTCATGAAGAAGCTTCCCAGGGCCGTGCCGTCGTAGGGCGCGCCGCTGATGTAGCAGGGAACGACGCGCACGCGGGCCCGCAGCGCGATGAGCGCCGCACCGGGCCGGCCCGGCAGCAGCAGCTCATCGGTGACGTTCACGCGCCCTTCGGGAAACAGCCCCACGAGCCCTCCTTCTTTGGCAATTCGAATCGCCGTCTTGGTGGCGGCCGTGTCGATGCCGGCGCGATTGACCCTAATGCTATCTACAATGCCAAACACCAGCGAGATGCCAAACATCTCGAAGTACTCACGCGCCACCATCCAGTGCACGATCCGAAGGGTACACAATTGAATCAACAGCGGATCGACGCCGCTGGAATGATTGCAAACGATGACGGCGCCCTCGTCATCGGCGACAGGCAGCGGACCACTCACCTGGCCGCGCCACAAAACGCGAGCGAAGAACAAATTGACCAGATACAGGCACCACTGCGGAAATGTATAGGGAGAGCGGCGCCAGGATACGACGGCCCACAATGCCAGCGCAGCACCGACCGCGGCCAATGCGAGCCAGGCGGTGCGAGTCACATCGATCGTGGGATGCAAAGTTTTAGCTCCTGAGGCGTGAAATTGCCGCTGTCAAACTATATCTTTTAGGCACGTTGCGTGCGAGGTTGGGAGAACCGGAACGGTAGGGGGCAGGTATTGGGCGAATACGCCCGTTTTGGAGGGGATCCTGACTGCCGGATTGAGAACGGACTAGCCGTGCAACGCGAGGTCCCTTTCGAGTGTCACCAGGCAGGCGGTCCGCCATGATTATTGGAGTCGTCAGCGACACGCACGGTCACATCGAATTCGCCCGGCACGCCGTGCGGATGCTGGAAAGCCTGCAAGCGCAAGTGGTTATTCACTGCGGGGATATTGGTTCGGTGGAGATTGTCGAACTATTTTCCGCCTGGCCAACCCATTTCGTTCTGGGCAACGTGGATACTGACGCGGACGAGCTGAATGAGGCGATCGAGATGGCCGGTCAAACGCTGCACGGGCGTTTCGGCACGCTGGAACTCGAAAGCCGGCAAATCGCGTTCTTGCATGGCGACGACGACCGTCGCCTGCGCGAAGCAATCACCGGCGGCCGTTACGACCTGGTGTGCTACGGTCACACCCACGTCGCCAGATTAGAGCGTCACAAGAACACGCTGGCACTAAACCCAGGCGCGCTGTATCGGGCCCAGCCGCACTCGTTTGCGGTGGTGACGTTGCCCGAGTTGGAGGTGAGGCATGTGGAGGTGTAGAGGGTCATCCCGCGCGCTTCGAGATGCGGTTGATCGGCACGATGATGGGCTGCTCGGCCGGTCGATAGCGGAACTGCATCAAGTAGGCGTCTTCGGTCGTGTCGGTGTAAAAATCGCGCATCACCGAGACTGCCCGAAAGCCCATCTTGCGAAAGAACAGTTGGGCCGCCAGATTGGTCTCACGAACTTCCAGCAAGATTCGCGTGCGGCGCTGTGTCGACAGTTTGCCGATCAGTTTGCTCAGCATCTGTCGCCCGGTGGAGCGTCGGCGAAATTCCTGCGCCACCGAAAAGTTCAGCAGGTGCAGCCGGGTCTTGTGCAGCTCGTAAATCATGAAGCCGATCACGCGCTCGGCGTGCTCGGCGACCATGCCGATGCAATTGCGCTGTCGCAGGCAGCGCATGAAGTCGTCTTCGCTCCAGGGAAACTCGAATCCGTTCTCTTCGATTTGCAGCACTTCGGACATGTCGCGCCGGATCATCCAGCGAATATGCACGCGTAGTTGCTGTTTGAAATCCATTTCAACCTCCTGCCATTGGGCGTCACCTGCCCACGCCGCAAGCAGCGCGTCATGCAACTGCGCCGTCCCTTGCGCCGAATCGATCACTCGCCTTTTGGAGGGTCCTGTGTTGCGCGGTACAGTACCAAAAGGCCCGGCGCCTGCCAAGGGCGAAAGCGGCCGGCGCCCGCGGCCGTAAATCGTTCGGCTGATGGTCTTACGGCGGTGCCATCGACAAAAAATCAGTCGCCGGTGCGACGACTACTGCGCGGGCCGCGGATGGCGACGCCGCGGCTCAGCCGGCGCGCAGTCCGCGGTCAAAAGCATCCTGGTCGCGGCTGTACAGGGCCAACACCGTTTCGAATCGTTCGGGCGAAATCTTCCACGACGGCGCGTCGTCGGTGTAGGCGTTGCAATGGGCCACGAACATCCGGTACATGAACTTGAACAGATGCCGCGGCACGCGCAGCGAGCGAAAAGCGGCCACGATCCGCCGCTCGTCGATCGACTCGTCGAATAGATCGCATAGCGCCGGCTGTCGGCCGGGAATCGCGCAAGCCCGCAGCCGAGCGCTGGCCACGTCGAACAGCGCCTCGCCGGTCCAGTCGAGCGACGGAATCATGTTTTGTTTGTCCAGTCGGGCCCGTTGATAAAAGTCGCGATCCTCGCGATCGATGTATTGCGACAATTCGACCGGCAACAGAAGCTTGAGCCCAATGCCCGGATGCTTGAGAAACTTGTTGTCGAGCATCGGCCACAGCAGGGCCCGCATTTGCTCGACCGAACCATTGATCAAATGCGGCTCGTCGACGCGATCGACCAGCACAATGATGCCCGGGAAGCCAAGCGTCTTGAGAATGCCCTGGAACTTGGCTAACAGCTCATAGCGGTCGTCGGTCCGCTGTTGACGGGGTAGCGGCTGACCGGCGATGTCGGCGGAGCGGAAGTTCATCAGAATTTGTCGCAACTGGTTGGCGACGTGCTTGCCGACACGCACGTTGCGGACGATGCCCAGCGCTCGCCACAAGCGATTGAGCGATCGCAACAACCACGGTGTCCACAATGCCGCGACGATCAGGTACGGCCATGGCGCTTGCAGCCAGGTCCAAGTCTGCTGGTACGCGATCAAGCCGCCAACTGCCAGAGTGCCCAGCATTCCCAGGGCGAGTGCCCACTTGGTGGGCCAGGCGCGAAACCGGAGCTTGCGGCGCAGCCGTCGCCAGCGCCCCTTGCTCGTCTCGGTTGAGGACTGATCGTAACAAGCCGCCAGCACAAGCAGGTCGCGCGCTTGCGAACGATCCAGCGCGCGCAAATCCGCACCTGCCAGCTCGTTGGTGGCCGGGTCTTCGGTGTGCTTGGACTCAAGAATCCGATCCACCAGGCCGGTAACGCCCAAGGCGAGGATCGCGTCCATGTGGTCCCACAGTTTGAAATCGCCCAGCACGCGATCGATGCGCCGATGTCGCGCGCCAAAGCGGTCGCGAAATCGATCCAGGAAGGGATTGAAGTCGTCGTACTCGATGACCCACACGCGCTGAAGGGTATGGGCCCGGTTGTATTCGGCCAGGTGCCGCGCGATCTGCAACCGCAGGGCCGTCTTGCCCGATCCCTTCTCGCCGAACACGATCGACGTGGCCGGCTCGGCCGGATCGCCATAGATCTTGTCCCACGTCGGATGATGGGTGCTGGCGATGCAGAAATCCTTGAAGACCAAATCGGTCTGCGCATCCTCATCCGCAAACGGGTTGCTGCGAATGCCGTGGTGCTCAAGAAAGTCTTGCGTCTTCATTTATTTTCGTTCGAGCCCTTCGATCATTTTGACAAAGGCGGCTTCGTTGTCGGCGACGGTGCGCTGCGGGCCGTAAAACTTGATGAAGTAGTTGCCTGACCCCTTCGTGGCGATAATCGCGGCCAGCATCCGGTACTTGGGACGCTCGACGGCCGGCGCCATCGGGCCTCGCTGGTCCTTGTAGGTGCCCGAGATGTCAACCAGGTGTACGTCCTGGCCGGCGACCGAGAGTTTCTTGACCTTGGCGCGGTCGCGGGTGGTGCCGCCGTCAGGCTGCGTGAATTGGCCGTACCAGCGGTCGACATTGGCTTCGATGCCGCCGCCGGCGGCCATCACGGTCATCCGTCCATCAGCCGGATCGTCTTTTGCGGCCGGCACGGCAAATTCATATTCCACGATCGACGATTGTGGTTGCTTGTGAACCCAACCCTCGGGGGCCTTGAGTTGAATCTTGCCGTCGGCCAACGACATCGCGGACGGATTGTCCGCGGCGTTGGCGATTGAGACACACAATACAATCAGTCCGCAGCCCAGCGTAAGGGTTCGCATAACGGTTCCTATTCAATGTGCGAGGTGGGAATTCGAATGGCGGGAAAAATGAGTCGCGCTGGCCCGCGCCGACGGCGATGGAAGGCATCATTATTGAGTCCTGCCTTGCCAGGTAAACGCGGTACGTGTACTATTGTACATGCGACCTAAAGGTAGTCCTGCCGAGCTGGAGGTTCGGCGTCGAATCGCTGGGCAATTGCTATTGGAAGGCAGAAGCATCAGTGAAGTTG
>CAZUPX010000418.1:0-2365 GCA_964622155.1 uncultured Planctomycetaceae bacterium
GTCGAGAACGGCTGTGCGGGCCTCTTCGAGCGAGTGGGTCGAGACGCCGACCAGCGCTCGCGGACCTACGATCCGCCGCGCGTCTTTGACCGACAGCTCTTCCTGGCCGACGTGTACACCGTCAGCGCCGCAGAGCACCGCCAGATCAGGCCGGTCGTTCATGATGAACAGGGTTTGGCTTCCCCGCACCAACTCGGACAACAATCGGCCCCGAGCCACCAGCTCGCGATCGGCCAGCGACTTGTCGCGCAGCTGGATCACGCCCACGCCCGTGTCGATCAGCGAGCTGGCCAGGCTCCGAAACTCGTCAGCGCTCGGGCATGCATCGATGAGGACGTACAACCGGGCATGTGCCAGACGCTCGAGACTTGTCCGCGTGATGCTGACAGCCCGTTGGAGCGTGTACACACGATAGCGGAGTCGTTCGAGCTGAGCCGCTGACTCGACTGCCAGCGGTTTCGAAAACTCTTCCAGGCTGCGCAGCGATTGCAACGCCCGATTGAAATTGGCTTCGACGACCGCCGTCAGGTCGCCGCGACTCTGCTCGCTGTCGAGCGTCAAGTCGGTGCCGACGTCCGATCGGGTGTCGCGGGCAGCGTGACGTTCGGCCAGAGGAAACACAGCCAGGGTCGCGGCCAACTCGTGGCGGATCGCCTTGCACTCGGCCGTCAGGTGCCGATCATCGAGTGCGAAGCGGAGAAAGTCCTCAATGACCCGCAGGCCCTCGCCGGCACGGTTGGCGGCCGCGTCGATGACGCGCAAAGCGGCCACCTGATCCTGTGGCGGCAACTCGCCAGTGTTATCTTCCAACTTCTGATCCGCGTCGTCGTCCAGTTGCAGCGGACCGACCTGGTGACCGGCCAGGCGATGCACCTCAGCCTCGAGCGTCTCGGCCACCAGCCCCTGCTCAGCCAGCCAATGCGAGACCTCGCCGGGTGTGGCGGCAATTCCCAGCAACAGGTGCTCGGTGGCCAGCTCCAGCGGTCGGGGATAGTCAAACAGCAACCGTTCTGCCGCGAGCAGGCATTCGGTCCACTGTTGCGAGGACCGATCGGCCCGCCGCGGATCGGAGCTTTCGGCCGCCGTCAACCTGACAAATTGCCGGCGAACCGCCTCAGCGTCGACGCCCACCTCTGCCAGAAGCAACGCCGCTCGGCATTCCGGCTCGGCCAACAATCCCAGCAGGACCTCGGGCACGTCCAACCCGTCAGCATCGCCACAACTGGTCCAGCCGGCAGCAGCGGCCAGGGCGCGTTGGGCAGCAGGCGTAAATTCAAATCGCATGTGTCTAATCTACGCGCCTCGGTACTCAAAGTGAAACGGTCGAGCGATAAAGTCGGACCGTCCGATTCACTCATGGCGACGCAAGCCGGTACTATTGATTCCTAGCAAACAAATGGGCTTGGCGATTCGAGCCGGAAGGCCGCATTTTTCGGGGCTTCCGTTGGTCGCCCCTCGCCCATTATCAATCTCGGACTTAATAAAGTGCAGGATCGGCGCCATGTGTCCCATCCGTTGCCAGCACCCGCGGCCAATCGCGACATACCTAAAGTCAAGCGGGACTTTCAGTTGCCTTGATCGAACACGTTCTAAGAGTTAGAATTCCGTGGCGATTCGAGCTGTCAAATTCGATGGCCCGTGACGCGAGCCTGGCAGGGAGCCGACTTTCGATGGGCAGGATGCCTTGGGCGACGTATTTTTGGCCTGGACTGCCACAGTTGTGGTGCCGGGGCATATGGACCGGGCTCGTTCTGGCCGTCGGCTTCGGTGTGCTTTTGGACTTCGTTCTATTGGCCAGTTGTGTCTGGGTCGAGTTGCTCAGCCCTTTTCACGTTCGACTTGGGTGGCTGGCGGTGGGTTCGCTGTGGGGTGTTTCGGTAATGTTGTCGGTCGTGGCGGGCTTGTCGAAATCGTCACCGCTGGCGAATTCGACCGAGGGATTGTTTCGGGAGGCCTTGAGCGAATACTTACTAGGGAGCTGGTTCGAAGCTGAGATGACCTTGGGCCGTTTGTTGCGGCTGGCGCCGAGTGACGTCGAGGGCCGGTTACTGTTGGCCACGATCATGCGGCACGCCGAGCGATACGCCGAGGCCCTCGAACAACTGGATCGCCTCGAGCGGTTACGTGATGCCCAGAAGTGGTCTCAGGAGATCGCGGCCGAACGGCACGAGATTGCCCACGTCACCACGGCCGGGCCGCGAACCGAACCCGCGATCGAGCCAGCGAGTCTCCATATTGAGTCCCGCCGGGCGGCCTGAGCGGGCGCCCGAAGGAGTTTGTGAACTTTTTCGCACAATAACCAAAAAGATTGATCGCACCGCGAAGACTGACACAAAGACGAGCGCATTATTGAATCGTGGCGGCA
>CAZUPX010000419.1:0-8746 GCA_964622155.1 uncultured Planctomycetaceae bacterium
AATCCGCCAGGGCCAATCGACAGTTTCGATCCTCGCGAGCCGTACACCTCGAAGCGCGTGATTCGCGGTGGTTCGTTTTTGTGCAATGACAGTTACTGCTCGGGCTATCGGCCCGCTGCGCGCATGAAAACCGATCCGCTCACGGGTCTGTCTCACACGGGATTCCGTTGCGTGATGACTCGGGAGTAGCTATCCTCTTCCAAGAATCCAGAAACTTCAACCGTTGGAGAACGAAGATGTTTCACCGAACTCGAATTCAAGTCGCCGGCGCACTGTGCCTGGGAGCGCTGCTCGGATACGTCGCCGCCACGGGCCGGCTGGAGCCAAACGCTCAGGCCGACCCCGCCTCCGTTCGCGTGTCGCAGACACTCGGCCACGTCCGTGAGTCTCTCCGCGACTCACAGCCGGAACCGGCCGCGGAGCCATGCTGCCTGCAAGGTTCAAGAACCGAATTGCTGCTGGCCGACGGGAGCACCGAGCTGGCCCAGGCACAAGCCAGCCGCGACAAGAGCGGCGGCAAGGGCAAGAAGCCCAACATTGTTTTCATCATGGGTGACGACATCGGCTGGTTCAACATCGGCGCCTATCATCGCGGCATCATGTCGGGCAAGACGCCCAACCTCGACAAGCTGGCCTCGCAAGGCATGTTGTTCACCGACTACTACGCCGAGGCGAGCTGCACGGCCGGTCGCGCGAATTTCATCACCGGGGAGCTCCCCATCCGCACTGGGCTGACCACCGTCGGCCAGGCCGGCGCCACGTTGGGCATGCCGGCACAAGCGCCGACGATCGCCGCGGCGCTCAAGAGCATGGGCTATGCCACCGGGCAGTTTGGAAAGAATCACCTGGGCGATTTGAACAAGTTTCTGCCGACTGTCCACGGGTTCGACGAGCTTTTTGGCTATCTCTACCACCTCGACCCGATGGAAGACCCGGCCCACCCCAACTATCCGCAAGACGTGAAGGACAAGGTCGGCCCGCGCAACATGGTCCACAGTTGGGCCACCGACAAGGACGATCCCACCGACCAGCCGCGCTGGGGCCGAGTCGGCAAGCAGAAGATCGAGGATGCCGGCACGCTGTATCCCAAGCGGATGGAAACGGTCGACGATGAAATTCTCGACACGACGCTTAAGTTCATCGACAAATCGAAGAAGGATGGCAAGCCGTTTTTCGTGTGGCTGAATCCCACGCGCATGCACATCGTCACACACTTGTCAGAGAAGTATGAAAAGTTGCGCAACGCGCAAAACGGCTGGTCGGAGGAGGAAGCGGGCATGGCGCAGCTCGACGACATCGTTGGCGCGGTCATGAAGAAGCTGAAGGATGAGGGACTCGAAGGCGACACGATCGTAGCCTTCAGCACCGACAACGGCACCGAGAACTTCACCTGGCCCGACGGCGGTCAGACGCCGTTTGCAGGCGGCAAGGGTACCGTGCTCGAAGGGGGCTTTCGCGTGCCCTGCATCATCCGCTGGCCCGGCAATGTCCCGGCCGGCAAAGTCGAGAACGGCGTCATCTCCGGCCTCGACTGGTTTCCCACGTTCGTGGCGGCCGCCGGCAATCCGAACATCGTCGAAGAGCTCAAAAAGGGCAAGAAGCTGGGCGACCGCGACTACAAGGTGCACCTCGACGGCTACAACCAATTGGACCTGATCACAGGCAAGGGCCCGTCAAAACGCAACGAGATCTTCTACTTTGCCGAAAGCACGCTGGGCGCGGTCCGGATCAACGATTTCAAGTATCGTTTCATCGATCAGCCCGGCGGCTGGCTGGGCGGCACCGTCAAAGTCGACTGGCCGATTCTGACCAACCTTCGCCTCGACCCCTTCGAGCGCACCGGAATGAGCGGATCGCTTAACTTCTACAACTGGTTCGTGTACGAGTTCTGGCGATTCGTCTATGTGCAGCAGGAGGTGGCCGCATACTCTCAGACGTTTGTCGAGTTCCCGCCGATACAAAAAGGCGCGAGCTTCAACATGGAGGCCGTGAAAGAACAGATCGAGAAGGCCATCAAAGCTCAGCACGGAAATTAGTCGGCGGTCGGTCGCGAAGGGCCGCCCGCCGGGGTCGCAATTCAAACGGACAACTTGAAGCCAGACTGTCAGCGATGAAAACCACCCACCAAAAAAACGCCGTCGCTGCCGCGCTCGCTGGTGCGTTTGCATTTGCAACGATCATCGCTCATGCCGCAGGCCCACTTCCTTCGTGGAATGACGGACCCGCAAAACAAGCAATCATCAGCTTCGCGGAGAAGGTGACGAATCAAGGCTCGTCGGACTTCGTGCCTGTCGCAAAGCGCATCGCCACGTTCGACAACGACGGCACACTCTGGTGTGAGCAACCGATGCCAGTTCAGCTCTACTTCGCACTCGATCGCGTGAAGGTGCTCGCGCCGCGGCATCCCGAATGGAAGAACAAGGAACCATTCGCCTCGGTACTCAAGGGGGATTTAAAAACTGCGCTCGCCGGCGGTGACCGCGCATTGCTCGAACTCGTGACGGCCACGCACGCGGGTATGACCACGGTGGAATTTGAGCAGATCGTCAAGGACTGGATCGCGACCGCGAAACATCCAAAATACAAAATGCCCTACACCGAGTGTGTTTATCAGCCGATGCTCGAACTACTTGCCTACCTTCGGGCGAACGGCTTTAAGAACTTCATCGTCTCAGGCGGCGGTATTGAGTTCATGCGGCCGTGGGCAGACCAGGTTTATGGTATCCCGCCGGAACAGGTCGTCGGTAGCAGCATCAAGACAAAGTTTGAAATGCGCGACGGCAAGCCCGCGCTGGTCCGGCTGCCCGAGCTGAACTTCAACGACGACAAGGGCGGCAAGCCGGTCGGTATCAACCAGCACATTGGCCGCCGGCCCATCGCCGCTTTCGGAAACTCAGACGGCGATCGCGAGATGTTGGAATACACGCAGGGCAGCAGCGGCGCGCGGTTCATGCTGTTGGTGTTGCACGATGATGCGGTGCGCGAATACGCCTACGGTCCGGCACAAGGGTTGCCGGACGCCAAACTGGGTGCGTTCACGCCGGCGCTATACGAGCAAGCGAAGAAGGAGGGATGGACCGTTGTCCGCATGAAGGACGATTGGAAACAGGTCTTCGCGTTCGAGCAGAGCGCGGTCACGGCCATTGACATCCTGCTGGTGCCGGACGCCACGATGCTCCGGCATGCCGAAGCCGTCAACGGACGCCTGCTCAAGGTCTACCCCAAGGGTTTCGCCCTGGATGCGACGCACCGTCCGCACATCACGCTGATTCAGCGTTTCGTCCGCACCGCGGATCTCGACAAGGTCTATGACGCTGCCGGCAAGGTGCTCGCGAGCGCCAACGTGAACGGTATGAAGCTGGAGGCCTTCAAATACTACTACGTCCCGAGCAATGACCTTGGCCTCTCGGGAATCGTCGCGAAGCCGACGCCTGAATTGCTCAAGCTGCAACAGGACGTGATTGCCGCCGTGGCCCCATTCACAGTGGAAACCGGCACCTCGGCCGCGTTCATCACCACGGCCGATGATCCCGTCATCGACCCGTTCCTGATCCAATACGTGTCGACGTTCGTTCCGAAGAACACCGGCGACCATTTCAGTCCGCACGTCAGCACCGGTCTCGTCCCTCGGACATACCTCGACAAGATGCTCGCCGAACCGTTTGAGAAGTTTACCTTCTCGCCAGCGGGCGCGGCCGTTTACCAACTAGGCCAGTTCGGCACGGCATCGAAGAAACTCAAAGAATGGAATTTGAAGCCCTGAGGCAACGTCAACGTCGAATGCTCGGCGAAGCGCCCCGAATACAGGGGCGCTCGCTCAAGAAGCATCGGCGGCTGGCGGGCGTTGCGCGATCTCGAGCGCCTTGCGGTCGATGGCGTCGGTATAGTCCTGCCAGGCGGTCTTGCTGCCGGCGTCCTTGTCCGAGTCGGCGATGCGCCACATCGTGAAGTGGCACGTCGGGGCGCCAGCGGGAATCGTGCTGTCGAAGCGCACGTCGAACCCGTGTTCGGCGCCGAACTCGCGCATCGCGTCGATCATGCCCTGCACGAAATAACGCTGCACGCGGCAATCGAACGCCTGGTAATGATCCTGGTGCGGGCACCACAAGATGTCGAAGCTGACCTGCTCGGGCCCGTCGATCCGCGGCGCTTCGAGCGACGCGTACACGATGCGATTGATCACCGTGGCGTAGAAGCTGATGAACTCGGCCTCGGTCATGTCGTCGGGCTTGCGCGTGCCGGCCAGAATCTGTCGCCCAATATCCAGGCCCACGCGGTGCAGCGCATCGAACACAACCTGTTGTCCGACCTGGCCGAAAGCGCGCTCGCACGCCTTGAGCATCTCGATCACGGCCATGGCCTGCATCGTGCCCCACTGCCAGAGCGTGGCCGGATCGAAGTCGGTCTTGGCCAACACCTCTTCTTTGAGCCGTTTCAGTCCCTTGGCATAGGGCTGATTGAACTGGAACTTCTCCCAGGCCGGTTCGCTGCGATGTTGCCAGTGTGCCATAAGGGCCTCGAATGCTAAATGCAAATGCCGCGGACGCCTTGGTACCGTCGAGCGCCGGACTCTCCGGCACGCGCATTATAGCGACGGGCTGCGACGACGACGAATCTTTGCGATTCACCCCATGCTTGGCGACGGATGGCCGCTGCCGTACACTGATCTGCGACGCGTGGGTCCGTTTTGTCATGCCGCTGTCTTCAACGCGATAGGTGCCTCTCATGCCGCAAAAGCATCTCAACATTGGCCTCGCCGTCGTTGTCGCCCTGGCTACCACCATCCTCTGCACCTCCGGCGCCGCCGACATCGGCAAATCACGCAGCCGCGCATATCCCCAGGCACCCTCGGCTGACGTCGTGGACGATTATCACGGCACAAAGGTGGCCGATACGTTTCGCCCATTGGAAGATCCCGACTCCAAGGAGACTCGATCTTGGGTCGAAGCCGAGAACAAGGTGACGTTCGGCTTTCTGGAAAACATCCCGGCCCGCGGACCGCTCAAGCAGCGGCTGACACGCCTGTGGGATTTTGAAAAGTTCACGGTCCCATTCACCGAGGGAGGACGGTACTTTTTCGGCCGCAACAGCGGACTGCAAAACCAGAACGTGCTGTACACGACCCCGTCGCTCGATGGTGAGCCACGAGCCCTGCTCGATCCCAACACGCTGTCGGCCGACGGCACGGTGGCGCTGGCCGGCCTGGCGGTGAGCGATGATGGCAGCAAGCTGGCCTACGCCCTGGCCGACGCCGGGTCGGACTGGATCACCTGGAAAGTGCGCGACGTCGAGACCGGCAAGGACCGGCCCGACGTGATCAAGTGGAGCAAATTCTCCGGCGCCGCTTGGACCAAGGATGGCAAGGGCTTCTTTTACGGCCGCTACCCCGAGCCGAAGCCGGGTGAGGATCTGCGCGCGTCGAACTATTTTCAGAAGCTCTACTACCACCTGCTGGGTACGCCCCAGTCAAGCGACAAGCTCATCTACGAGCGGCCCGACGAGAAAGAGTGGAAGTTCGACCACATGGTCACCGACGACGGCAAGTACCTTGTGATCGAGGTCTCCAAGGGCACCGACGACCGCAACCGCGTGCTCTATCAGCAGCTTGACAAGCCCGGCGCGCCGATCGTCGAGCTGGTCGACAACTTCGAGGCGGGCTACGTGACCATCGACAACGACGGCCCGGTGCTGTTCTTCAAGACGAACAAGGACGCGCCGCGCGGCCGTGTGATCGCCATCGACACGCGCGAGCCATCGCCCGCCAACTGGCGAGATATCGTCCCCCAGGCTCAGGAAACAATTCACGCGGCCCAACTGGTGGGCGATCGGTTCTTTGTCAACTACCTGACCGACGCCCACTCGCAGGTCATGGTGTTCGACATGGCCGGCAAGTTCGTGCGCGAGGTGAAGTTCCCCGGCCTGGGCACGGTGGCGGGCTTTGCCGGCAAGCGAAATGATCGCGAGACGTTTTACAGCTACGCGTCGTTCAGCGTGCCAACCACGATCTATCGCTACGACGTCGCCAGCGGCCAGAGCACTGTCTTTCGCGCCCCCAAGGTTGGCTTCAAACCTGACGATTTCACGACCGAGCAAGTGTTCTACAAGAGCAAGGACGGGACGAAGATCCCGATGTTCATCAGCTACAAGAAGGGATTGAAAAAGGACGGCCAGGCGCCGACGTTTCTGTTCGGCTACGGTGGGTTCAACATCTCGCTGACACCGGTGTTCAGTGTCTCGAACCTGGTGTGGATGGAGTTGGGCGGCGTGTTCGCCATGCCGAACCTGCGCGGCGGGGGTGAGTATGGCGAAGACTGGCACAAGGCCGGCACGAGGCTTCAGAAGCAGAATGCGTTCGACGACTTCATCGCCGCGGCCGAGTGGCTGATTGCCAACAAGTACACCTCCACTCCCAAGCTGGCAATTGGTGGCGGTTCGAACGGTGGATTGCTGGTCGGCGCGTGCCTGACGCAGCGCCCGGATTTGTATGGCGCGACGTTGCCCGCGGTGGGTGTGCTCGACATGCTCCGCTTCCACAAATTCACGATCGGCCACGCCTGGATCGACGACTACGGCTCGTCGGATGATGTCGAGGAGTTCAAAGCCCTGTTGAAGTACTCGCCATTGCACGCGATCAAGCCCGGCACGTGTTATCCGCCGACGTTGATCACCACGGCCGACCACGACGACCGTGTCGTTCCGGCGCACAGCTTCAAGTTTGCCGCGGCGCTACAAGCCGCGCAATCGTGCGACAACCCGGTGTTGATCCGTATCGAGACCCGCGCGGGCCACGGCGCCGGCAAGCCGACCGCCAAGATTATCGAGGAAGCGGCCGACAAGTGGGCATTTCTCGTCAAGGCGCTAGGCGTCGACGTGCCGAAGTGACGCCAGGCAACGAGCTTCGATGACAGAGCCCGCAATCGCCCCCTCCACGAAGTCTCGCCTGCCGCTAGTCGACGCGGTGCGCGCGTCGGCGGCCACGCTGGTCGCATGGCACCACATCGCAATCTACGGGCCGATCTCCTACCTTGAGCCCCCCGGCTGGACGACCGACATCTTGTGGAATTTCTCCTGGGCCGTGCAGGCATTCTTCGTCATTGGCGGCTACATGATGGCCAGCACGATGTCGCCGCACGCTTGGGGCTGCCGACAGGTCGGGCAGTTCGTCGTTCGGCGATACTGCCGGCTCGGTCTGCCCTACCTGGTTGCGATGGTGCTGGCGATCGAGGCTAGTGCTTTCGGTCGAGGCTGGCTGCCCCAGCGCGTCGTCGATTTTCCGGCCACGTGGGACCAGATCGCGGCGCACGTGCTGCTGTTGCAGGACATCCTTGGATTCGACTCGCTGTCGGCCGGATTCTGGTTCGTGGCCATCGACTTCCAACTGGGGCTGCTCTTTGCCGCCCTGTTGTATGTTCGAGATCTCGTGGCGTGGTCGTTCGGATTGCCGGCGGGCGAACGCTCGAGCTGGCTGCCGCTGACATTCGGCTGGGCACTGGCCGCGCCCGCGTTGTTCGTCTTCAACGGCGATGACCGATTTGACATCTGGGCCATTTACTTCTTCGGACAGTTTTTCATGGGCGTGATGCTGTATCACGGTTTGAAGTCGCCCCGCCTTCAGACGCTTTTGGGGCTGTACATGACCATGGTGGTCGTGTCTTTGGCGCTCAATTGGCGATGGCAGCTCGCCACCTCGATTGTGACCGGGTTGTTGCTGTTTGCCGCCGGCAAACTCGGTCTGATAGAGCGCTGGCCGGCCAATCGACTGATTTCGCGGCTTGGGGTCACGTCGTACAGCCTGTTCCTGGTTCACTTTCCGGTCACCGTGATGGTGTCGACCTTGTGGGTCCGGCTCGAATACACAAGCATGCACAGCGCCGTGGTTGCGTCGGTGGTGGTCTATGTCGTCAGCCTGGCTGTCGCCGAGGCGTTTTATCGACTCATCGAAACACCAGCGGTGCGGCTGGGTGCCAGGATTGGCCGTTGACGTCTGTCGCGTCTGGTATGATGGTGCCCGGAGAACGTCTTGCACCGGAAGTTTGAATCGCATGGCCACTCGGCACGACATCCTGCACTCGATCGACGCGATTGACCGCCGGCGCTGGCTGCTGCGCGTCGGCGGTCTGGCGGGAGCAGGGCTGGTCCTCCCGCAACTGGTGCGACTCGAGGCACGCGCCAATTCAACGCGTGCGAAGGCTCGCAACTGCATCGTGTTCTTTCTCGAAGGTGGGCCGGCTCATCAGGACTTGTGGGACATGAAGCCCGATGCGCCGGTGGAGGTGCGCGGGGAGTTTCAACCCATTTCCACCTCAACGCCCGGCGTGCAGGTATGCGAGCACTTGCCGTTGTTTGCCAAGCAAATGCATCATGTCGCGCTCGTGCGTTCGGTGCATCACAAGATCGTCGACCACAACGCCGGGGCCTACTATGCGTTGACCGGCCGAGCTCCTCTGAACAGTAAGGGACTCGTCATTCACGATGAGCCGGACAACTTTCCGCCGTTCGGGGCCGTCGTTGCACGCATGTCTGGAAACGACCGCGGGCTGCCGTCGTTTGTACACCTGCCTGACATGATGTCCAACAACGGTTACGATTTGCCCGGCCAGCGCGCCGGCTTTTTGGGACCGAGCTACGACCCCTTGGTGGCCGGCGACGCCAGCGCGCCGGGCTACGAGGCGCCGGGGCTTTCACTTCCGAGCGAATTGTCCCTGGACCGATTGTTCAGCCGCCGCGGCCTCCTGACCCAGCTAAA
>CAZUPX010000420.1:0-2206 GCA_964622155.1 uncultured Planctomycetaceae bacterium
CGTGGGCCGCTTTACGGCGGTTGACGCGGTTCTCTATCCGCGTCACAGCCGGGTCGTGGTCCGCACCGGACGTGGTTTGGAGCTGGGCGAAGTGTTGGCTCCGCCCGGCGACAGTTCCAATGACGCCATGGCCGACGGATCGATCTTGCGGGGTGTGACGCCCCAGGACCGACTGCTCGAGGTCCGTCTGGAAAAAAACCGCCAGGCTGCTTACGACGCTTGCGCGGCTCGCCTGGTCGAGTACGACCTGCCGGCGGTGCTGATGGATGTCGAGCACCTCTTCGACGGCCGCACGCTGCTTTTTTACTTCCTGGGCGAGATGACGCCGGAACTAGAAGCGTTGACTGGCGAACTCGCTGAGCTGTACGAAACTCACGTGCAGTTTCGAAAGTTTACCGAGACGGTGGTCGAGGGTTGCGGACCCGGCTGCGGCACCGAAAGCGCCGAAGGCCCCGGTTGCAAAACGTGCGCGACCGGATGTTCCGTGGCTAGCGCGTGCGCTACCCGCAGGTAGCGTCGCCGGTGACGGGTGCTGTATCCGAGTTCTTGGGTGCCATGCCCGCGCCTCGCGGGCATGGCACCCCGCGCGCGACATTTGATTGCTTAACGCCCGTCCATGCTCTGTGCCAGCGCGCTGGTGGCCAACAGATAGAACATGTTGTGCACCAGCCACGGCTCGCTCGTGCGAAACGACGGCGAACGACTGCCGGCGCGGCTCATGTCGAAACCCGGGCGGTCGGCAATACCCATATCGCGAACGATTCCGTTAGGAATCGCGCCGGGTACGGCGCCGCGCTCCTGGCCTGCAATCATGTTGTAGCGATGATGGTAGCGCGGCGGATTAAGCCCGCCATGGCCTTCGAACATGCACAGGTTGAAAGAGTTTTTTCCCAACACCCAGTCGATCTGATCGGTCGCATAGACCAGTGCCCGCGGGTCGTGCGTCAACTGGTGAATCAGCAGCGCCGCCCAGGCGCGCCCTAAGATCCAAAAATTCACGCCCATCCCCACGCTGGCGTGAAAGAAGGTTGCCTCGGGCTCCTCGACTCCCTGGCGTGTGAGGCCGAACGGGTTATCGGCCCGCGCGAGGCAGAATTCGAGATAGCGTTTGAGTGCGTCCTCGATCGCGCCGCGCTGGGGCTCGTTACCAAACTGCAACGCATGGAGCGCGAGTGCTGCGGCCGCCAGGTCGCCGTGGTCGCCCGAGTCCCCCGGAAAACTGCCGTTGGGCCGTTGCTGCGTCACAAGCATCTGGGCGCCGTGGCGGACAAACTCGCGGTAGGCGTCGTTGTGCGTCGTGCGGTGAAGCTCCAACGCGGAAATGATCAAAAGCGGATTGGCTGCGGCCGACTCGGGTGCGGTCAAGACGCTCCACAAGCGCTCGGCCCGCGCGGTCAAGTCGCGTTGCACGTCGTCGCCCAAGGGGGCGCGGCTCAAAGTGGCCCAAGCGGCAATCGTCAGGGGCACGTTGCCGTTGCCGGCTGCGATCACCGGGTCGTCGTCCGTGCCAATCTTGTTGTCGGTATGGTCGTCCGGCGCACTCCACTTCATCCATGTGCGAGCCGGACCTTGCAACACGTCGCCACGCATCAACCCGTCGGAAGGGTTCTGCATCTTGGCCAGAAATTTGGCGCCCCACCAGGCCTCGTCCAGTGCGTCGGGAAGCGACGTCTTATCGCGATCGAAGCGGCCGAACAGTTCAGGATGCGCCGCGTACGCAGTTGCCAGCGCGTAGCTCGACCCGCTGTCGCCGAATTGCCACATCGGCTTGTTGTAGTCCCCGGCACTGTGCCAGCCGCCGGTCGCGTCGACGTGCGATCCGTCGGGCAGCTTCGCGTCGTCCAGATGACACGCCTTGTGCCAGCCAGGCACTTCGAATCCGCAGCGCTGAACGTAAAAAAAGTCGACGGCGCTTTGCGCGGTTCGATTGAGCACGACACCGCGCTCGACCAGGAAGGGATGCGACTCGCCGCGACTCAAGCCAGCGTGTTCAACTTGATCATTGTCGACCCTGTCCTTAGCCTCGGCGATCACGCGATAGGTGCCTGGCTGTCGCAGCGCGGAAAAATCGGCCCGCCAGAAATACCAGCCCCAGTCATCATTCTGGCCGCTGTAAATCCGTCCCCCGCACGGGACGTCCTTTTCAAGCGCGACCTTCCCGCTCGCGTCGGCCACCTGAACGCTTATGGTTGTGCGCTTACGGGGA
>CAZUPX010000421.1:0-2072 GCA_964622155.1 uncultured Planctomycetaceae bacterium
TCAAAGATCCCGCCGGAGGCGAAACGTCCGACCGTCTGCGCCGGATATTGGATTTGCTTTGTCCGACGCGAGACCACCGAGAGGTCGTCTTCAAGACGTTGTCATTAATGGCAGCGCGGTACGAGCAGGTGCATCCCGACGTGGCCCCTAGCAGCCCGTGGTGAAAGTCTCTTGACAGGCATGGTATAGTCATTGCGGGTTTGTGCGGCAAGGGTCACGGAGGACGGTCATGGCGATGGGCAGACGGAGGCGGGAGGAGCAAGGCGCGTTATGGATCGCGGCCAGCGACGTGCCGCAGTCGGGCGGTCATCCTTTCTACCAGCAAGTCAACAAGATTCTGGACAGCGAAGGATTCGACCGCTTCGTCGAAGAGCGGTGCCGACCGTTCTACGCGGACCAGACGGGCCGGCCGTCGCTGCCGCCGGCGGTGTACTTCCGCATGTTGATGATCGGGTACTTCGAAGGGCTCGACAGTGAGCGCGGCATTGCCTGGCGTGTAGCGGACTCGCTGGCCTTGCGGCGGTTCCTGGGGTACGGGCTGACGGATCAGACGGCGGACCATTCGACGATCAGTCGCAATCGGCGGTTGATCGACGTGGAGACGCACCAGGAGGTTTTCAACTGGGTTTTGCAGATGCTGGCCAAGAGAGGACTGCTGGACGGCAAGACGCTGGGGATCGACGCGACGACGCTGGAGGCCAGTGCGGCGTTGCGGAGCATTGTGCGTCGGGACACGAAGGAGAGCTATCAGGAGTTTCTGACCCGACTGGCGAAGGCCTCGGGGATCGAGACGCCGACGCGTGAGGATCTGGTGCGGCTGGACAAAAACCGCAAGAACAAAGGCTCGAACGAGGAGTGGGAGCATCCGCACGACCCGGACGCGAAGATCACGAAGATGAAGGACGGGCGCACGCATTTGGCGCACAAAGCCGAGCACGCGGTGGACATGGAGACGGGAGCAGTGGTGGCGGTGACGTTGCAGCCGGCGGACCGCGGGGACACGACGAGCATCGAACAAACCATCCAACAGGTCGATCAAAACCTGCTGGCGGTGATGCAGGACAAGAAGGCGTGCCAGGAACTCAGTGAGCAGGTGTTGCGTGAGGTGGTGGCGGACAAGGGGTATCACAGCAATGCGGTGCTGAAGGATCAACGCGAGCGTGAGATTCGCACGTACATCTCGGAGCCGAGCCGCGGGCGGCGCCACTGGGAAGACAAGTCGGAAGAGCGTGACGCGGTGTATGGGAATCGTGGTCGGATTCGGGGGGAGCGCGGCAAGCGGTTGATGCGTCGTCGCGGGGAGTTGGTGGAGCGGAGTTTCGCGCACTGTTATGACACGGGCGGGATGCGTCGGACGCATTTGCGTGAACACCCCAACATTCTCAAACGACTGCTGATTCACGCAGCCGGTTTCAATCTGAGTTTGGTGCTGCGGAAGATACTGGGCCTGGGAACCGCCCGAGGTCTGCAGGGCCTGACGGCGGCGACGCTGCGGCGGTTGGCCGCGCGCTGTGCGGACGTCTGGACCGCTTTGCGGGCACTGTGGATCGACGCTTGCCGCATCCGGGTGCCGACTGACGCGGTTCCAAGGCGATCAGACCTTGAGATCCGACTCGCCGCGTGAAAACGGCGAACAAGCCCGGAACGACGTTTCACCACGGGCTGCTAGGCGATCGTTCTACGGCGTGCTGCTCTGGACTGGGCTTCGCGTCGGCGAGGCCGCGGCGCTGGAATGGCGGGATCTCGACCTCGACGGCGTACGGCCTTGCGTCCACCTGCGGGCCTCTACAACGAAAGCAGGCCGCGCCGATGTGCTGCCGTTGCACCCCGATGTCGTGACTCTATTCCGAGCGGCGAAAGCCCCGTTCGCCCAAGCCACAGACCGCGTATTCCGACGCACTCCGACGTTAGGCACATTCAAGGGCAAGTGGAGCGGCAAGGGCGACAAACGTCGCTATGTGCGTGGCGACCTCGACCGGGCAGGGATACCTTTCTCCGATGATCGCGGGCGAACCGTGGATCGGCACGCCTTACGGACGACGTTCGTCTCGTGGCTGGGACTGTTTGGAGTG
>CAZUPX010000422.1:0-9631 GCA_964622155.1 uncultured Planctomycetaceae bacterium
CGCCACGTGGCGAAGGCCCGTCCCGCGCGTGGCGTTCCGGTATTGTCGGCGATGCCGGGCATCGGCCAGAAGTTCCGCAGTCCAGCCGTGGCGGCGGTCGACGAGTACTTGTGGATTCCGCGTGACGCGGCGGCGATCGAGGCGCATGGCCCTGCCGAGGACAATCCCAGCCCGCCGCCCGCACTTGGCGAATCGCCAGCGTTGAAGGTGTCGTGCGCGGTCGAGTTTGCTCATGCCGAGCGCGTCGTGTGGCGCGAAGGGGGCCTGGAAGCGATGACAGAGCAAAGTCTGACGCTGGCCGTTCCGCGCAAGGTGACCGTCGACATGCCTTCGCCCGTTTTTGCCATGGCCGCCTTGTTCACGGCCGATGCCTTCGGCAAGAAGAAGGTCGAGAACCGCTACACCCGCGAGCAGCATGCTCGGGGCGACATTCTCTGCATTCACGTAGCAAACTTCGACCCGTCCATCCTGACCGCCCAGACGCGTTAGGGCGTGTGGATTCTGCCTGGTGTTGTCCCCAATTTCTCTCGGTCGGCATTGCGCGCATGACTGACCCAATGGCGGCAGTTGGCGCTCGCTACTAGAATAAAAATCGTTGTGTCGTCGATCCACGCATGAAACATTCTCCTCATGACAGATACCGCTCGAGCATTGGCCGAAGGCACGCGCCATCACCAGGCCGGCCAACTCGCCGAGGCGGAACGAATCTATCTCCAGATTCTGGCCGTTGAACCCCACAATTCGCACACGCTGCACCAATTGGGCATGCTTCAGTTGCAGGTCCGGCACTTCGACGCGGCTGTGGAATTGATCGCCAAGGCCATCAGCGCCGACGGCGCTCAGCCCGCATTTCATGCCAACCTGGGCGAAGCTTTTCGGCACTTGGGAAAGTTGGACGACGCGGCCGCGTGCTACCGGCGGGCGTTGGCGATGGCGCCCGGACTTGCGCCGGCCCACTCGGCGCTGGGCGGCGTGTTGCACGGTCAGGGGCGCCTTGCCGAGGCGGTCGCGGCGCTGACCGAGGCGCTGCGGTTGAATCCGCAAGACGACTACGCGCGAGCACGACTGGGTCAGGTGCTTCTGGATCAAAACAAACCGTCCGAAGCCGAGGCCTGTTTTCGCCGCGTTCTGCTCACTCAGCCCGAACTTGCTCTCGCACACTTCAATCTGGGTGGTGCCCTGCAAAGCCAAGGCCGGCAAGAGGAAGCCGCCTCCAGCTATCGAGCCGCGCTGGCGCTGGATCCGAATTATGCCGATGCGCACAATAACCTGGGCGCGGTCTTCAAAGCGCAGGATCGGTTGGAGGAAGCGGTCGCCGAGTATCGCGCGGCGGTGCAATGCAAACCGGGCTACGCGATCGCGCATTACAACCTGGGCGCGGCGTACGCCGACCAAGGTCAAAACGCGGCGGCGATCGCCGAGTACGAAGCGGCGCTGCGCGCGGACCCGAATACGGTTCAGGCGCGTAGCGCCCTGGCGACGCAACTTCAGCGGCGCGGAAGGCTCGAAGAAGCCTGGGCCATGCTTCAAGAAGTGCTTCGCTGCAACCCCGAAAACGCCGCGGCACACGTCGATGCGGGAAATATCCTGCACGCTCAAGGAAGCGCGCTGGCGGCCATCGACGAATATCAAGAGGCGATCCGGATCGATCCCAGCTATGCCTATGCCTACAGCAACATCGGCGCAACCCTCAACGAGCAAGGAATGCGAGACGAAGCGATCGCCTATTGCAGCCGAGCACTGGAGCTCGACACGAATTTCGCCATCGCACGCGGCAATCTGGCCGTGGGGCTGCAGGCGGTGGGGCGCATCGAGGAGGCAATGGTCCACCATCGTCGTGCGGTCGAACTCAAGCCCGACGACGCAGGGCTGCACAGCAACCTTCTGTACTTGCTCAACTACGACCCGGCCTACGACCCGGCCACGATCTTTGCCGAGCATCGGGCCTGGGGCTCTCGGCACGCCGATCCGCTGACGGCCCAAGCCTCGCCCCACGCGAATGACCGCACACCCGACCGACGATTGCGCGTCGGATACCTGTCCAGCCAATTCATGGCCCACGCGGTGAGCTTCTTTGTCGAACCGATCCTGCTCTGCCATGATCACGACGCCTTCGAGGTTGTCTGCTACAGCAATGTCGGTCAGGAGGATGCGACCACCCAGCGGCTGCGATCATACGCCGACGTGTGGCGGAGCATCGTCGGACTGAGCGACCTGGAAGCCAGCGATCTGGTGCGCCAGGACCGGATCGACATCCTGGTCGACCTGGTCGGCCACATCGGCGGCACGCGGTTGTTGGTCTTCGCCCACAAGCCGGCGCCCGTGCAAGTGACTTACATCGGCTATCAGAACACGACCGGCATGCTGGCCATGGACTATCGGCTGACCGACGATTACGCCGATCCGCCGGGCATGACCGACCAATTCCACACCGAAAAGCTCGTGCCGCTGCCCAAGAGCTTCTTTTGCTACATGCCGAGCGAGAATGCCCCGGCGGTCTGCCCGCCGCCGGTGCTCCAAAACGGCTTTGTCACATTCGGTTCGTTCAACAACTTCACCAAGGTCACGCCGCAGGTACTCGAAGCTTGGGCGCGGATATTGCTGCGCGTGCCAGATTCGCGGTTGATTCTCTTGGCCGACATGGCCGCGACGCTCAAGAGTTATCTGATCTCGACGCTCGAGGGGCACGGCGTGCGCCGCGACCGCTTGGAGCTGGCGAACCGGCGACCACGGGAGGGTTATTTGGAATTGATTCAAGGCGTCGACATCGCGCTCGATCCGTTTCCATTCAATGGCCACACGACCACCTGCGACGCGCTGTGGCAAGGCGTGCCAGTGGTGAACCTGTCTGGCGGATCGTACGTATCCCGGTTCGGCGGCAGCGGCCTGGCGACGTTGGGCCTCAACGATTTGATTGCCCACGATGTCCAACACTACATCCAGATCGCCGTGGGGCTGGCAAGCGACTCGAGCCGCCTGCAACACTTGCGAGCAACGCTGCGCGAGCGAATGGCAGCATCGCCGCTGTTGGATTTTACCGGTTTCACTCGAAATCTAGAGGCGGCGTATCGCAGAATGTGGATCGACTGGTGCACACGTTGAGGCGATGAACATGGACACAATCGACGCCCTGGCTGCGGCGCGTAAACACCACCAGGCGGGTCAGCGTGTCGAGGCCGAGCAACTCTATCACCAGGTGCTCGACGCGGATCCAACCAATGTGCAAGCCCAGTTTCAACTCGGCATCCTGGCAATCGAAACGGGCGAGATTGATAAGGCGGTCGGCTGGCTCACACGCGCCCTACAGTCCGATTCGTCGCAGCCGGCGATATACGTCACACTGGGTGAAGCCTATCGGCGTCTGGGCGACGCGGCCCAAGCGATCTCCTGTAACCAACAGGCAATCGCTGTCCAACCGAACTTCTTCGCCGCCCACGCGAACTTGGGGCTGTTACACCTTCAGAAAGACAGTCTGATCGAGGCAGAGACCTGTTTCCGCCGCGCCGTAGAACTGGCGCCCCAGAACGCGGAATGCCGATATCACTGGGGCACCGTACTGCAGGTGTCGGGAAAGTTTGAAGCGGCAAGCGATTGTTACCGCGGCGTGCTCGCTCTGCGGCCGGACGACGTCGCGGCGCACGTCAATCGGGGCGTCTGCCTTCATCACCTGCAGAATCACGCAGAAGCCGAGTCCCACTACCGCCGCGCGCTGGGCATCGATCCCAGTTTCGCCCCGGCCCACAACAACCTCGGTGCCCTGCTGGCTGACGAGCATCGGTACGAAGAGTCCGCCACTCATTGCCACCGAGCCATCGAGCTTCGGCCTCAGGTCGCCGAGGCATACACAAACCTGGCCAAGGCCCTGCAGGAATTGGGAAGGCCGGATGAAGCGATCGGCGCGTGCCGCCGAGGAATTGGACAAAACGCCCAAGTCTCGGAGTTGCACTGCAACCTCGGCAATGCATGCCGCGAAATCGGCGCTCTGGATGAGGCCATCGGTGCGTTCCGCGAAGCGATGCGTTTGGACCCTGTGGATCCGGACGCGCATAGCAATCTGATCTACACGCTCAACCTTCATCCTGACTGCGACCCCGCCGCCGTGTTTGCCGAACATCGAGAGTGGGCTCGGCGACACGCCGAGCCGCTGACCGCCGCGGCCGCTGGACACCGCAACGACCGCACGCCCGACCGCCGGTTGCGCGTGGGCTATGTCTCGTCGCACTTTCGCGGCCACGCGGTCAATTTCTTCGTCGAGCCGATCCTGGCCGAGCACGATCACGACGCCTTCGAAGTGTTCTGCTACAATGCTGCCTCTTTACGCAACGCCGACGCGGTGACTGCGCGATTGCAAAACCACGCCGACCAGTGGCGTGAAATCGCCGGCCACAACGACCAAGAGGCAAGCCAACTGGTGCGCGGCGACCAGATTGACATCCTCGTTGATCTGGCGGGGCACATCGCCGGAAATCGTCTGGGGATTTTTGCACGCAAGCCGGCCCCGATCCAGGTCAGCTACATAGGGTATCAGAACACAACTGGCATGTCGGCGATCGACTATCGCGTGACCGACGAGTGGTCTGACCCAAGCGGAGCGGGCGAAGGGCTGTACACCGAGAAACTTGTACGCCTGCCGTATAGCTTCTTCTGTTACCTGCCGGCCGAATCGCCCGAGGTGTGCCCCTTACCGGCGCTGACCAGCGGCCACGTCACGTTCGGCTCCTTCAATCACTTCGTGAAAGTCACACCGCAAGTGCTCGAGGCCTGGAGTGCGATCCTGTCGGCCGTGCCGCAGTCGCGCCTGTTGCTGCTGGCGCCGGCGAGCGAGACTCTGCAATGCCAGGTCTTCGACTGCTTCCGGCGGAGTGGAGTCGACCCCGTGCGACTGGAGTTGTGCGCGAGGCGGCCATACCGCAAGTATCTCGACCTGATCAGTCGGGTCGACGTCGCGCTCGATCCATTCCCGTTCAATGGCCACACTACGACGTGTGACTGCCTGTGGATGGGCGTGCCGGTCGTCATGCTGGCCGGCAACACGTACGCGTCGCGATTCGGTTCAAGTGCGCACGTGACGCTGGAACTGGAGGAACTGATTGCCACGAGCGTGGACGAGTACGTCAAGATCGCGGTTTCGCTGGCGGGTGACCTCGAGCGCTTGGAGTCGTTGCGCGCAACGCTGCGCGCGCGAATGGAAGCATCGCCGCTGTTGGATTCTACCAGGTTTACCCGAAATCTAGAGGCGGCATATCGCAGAATGTGGATCGACTGGTGCGCACGCGCGGATGACTAAGTCTCGTCGGCTTCGACGGTTTCTTGAAGTTGGCACCAGCGCTCTTCAATCGGCCTGAGCTGGCCGGCGATATTCGTGATCTCGTTGTGCAGCTCGAGCGCCTCTGCCGGATCAGTCGTCGCGAGTAGTTTTGCGTTGAGTTCTCGCTTGCGCTCGTCGAACCGGGCAATGGTGCGCTCCAGCGAGGCAACTTCCTTGCGCGCCTCGCGCTGGCGCTGTAGCCGTTGCTTGCGGTCTTCGACAGGAGAAGCTTTCAGCCTGGGCGACGACAGTTTGGCCGTTTCTCGCTCGCGCTCCCCTTCTTCAATCTCCTGATTCACGTAGTACAGGTAGGCCTCGTAATCGCCGCGGTAATCGACCACTCGGCCGGCGCGAACTTCGATCACGGCCGTGGCCACCCGGCGCATGAAGTGCCGATCATGGCTGGTAAACAATACAGTGCCCTCGTATTCCTCCAGCGCTTGCGCGAGCGCCTCGACGGTATCGACGTCCAGGTGGTTTCCCGGCTCGTCGAGCACCAAAACGTTGTGCCGGCTCAGGAGCAGCCCAGCCAGGCACAACCGGGCCCGCTCGCCGCCGCTGAGCACCGAGATCGGCTTTTGCACATGGTCGCCGCGAAACAGAAAGCTGCCGGCAAGGTCCAGAATGGCTTGCGTCTTGGTGCCGGAGGCCGCCTCGCGCTCCAGGTATTCGAACACCGTTCGATCGTGCGGCAGGCTGGTGTAGACGTGCTGCGCATAAACGCCGATGTCGCAGCCATAGCCCCAGCGGACCTGGCCGCGCAGGGGGGGCAACGACGAGACGGCGGTCCGCAGAAACGTGGTCTTGCCCTGCCCGTTGTCGCCGACGACGGCCGCGCGCGTGCCGTGCTCCACATCCAAATGGATGTCGCCGGCGACTTCATGGTCCTCATAGCCGATGGCCAGTTCCGTGCAGCGCAGCGCCGAGCCCTTGCGCGGCTCGACCTGCGGCGCGCGAAATCGAACCGTCGCCTCGGCCCCGGCGACCTCGATCATCCTCAGTCGCTCGAGTTGCTTGCCCTTGCTGCGGGCCTGCGAGGCCGTGTTGGCGTTGGCCCGGTTCTTGTCGATGAACGTTTGAAGTTGCTTGCGCTTGGCCAGCGTGGCCGCGTTCACGCGCTCGTCGTGCTCGCGCCGCTGGTGCTGATGCTCCAGAAACGTATCGATCGGTCCCGAGAACAGCGTCAGCTTGCCGCGCGAGATTTCCAGCGTCTGTGTGCACGTGGCGGCCAGAAACGCCCGATCGTGCGAGACGATCACGCACGCCTGCCGAAACTCGCGCAAGAAATGCTCTAACAGAATCTGCGTCCGCAAGTCGAGAAAGTTGGTCGGCTCATCGAGGACCAGCAGGTTTGGGTCGTGCAATAGCAGCGCCGCCAGCTTGACGCGCGTCTGCCATCCGCCCGAGAGCTTCGCGATCGGACCTTCGAGATTGGACCCTTTGATCTCGAAGCTGCCGGCCACCTCGCCACAGCGCCAGTCGGGCTGGCCGCTGTCGCGCATCAATAAATCGAGCACTGTTTCGCCAGGCAGGAACGGGTCGTGCTGACGCAGATAGCCCAGTCGCAGCCGCGGGTGGCGCACGACCTCGCCCCGGTCGAGCTCCTCCTCCCCCAGCAGGATGCGGCACACGGTCGATTTGCCCGAGCCATTGCGGCCGACAAACCCGACCTTGTGCTCGTCGGTAATCGTTACCTCGGCGCCGTCCAACAGCACCTGGTGTCCGTAGCTCTTGTGAGCGTCAAGAAGTTGCAGCAGAACGGACATGGATGCAGGTCAGGGGCTTGAGGCCACAGACCAGAGGACGGAACGAGACAAGGCTGAAATTCTCTTTTCCTACCGCTAGACCCACGCCTCTAGCCTACAAAAAAAGAGCGCGGGCTCGATCAGGCGAACCCGCGCCCCGGATATATGTAACGCCCTAGGCAGTTGCCTGCCAAGAGCAAACATGATCGACGGTCGATTACTTCAGAATCTTGCCGGTGTCGGCAATGATGCTCTGGATTTCCTTGATGTCCAATCCGCCGGCGCCGACCGCGTGGCTGGCCGTGACCTTGCCGTTGCGATAGATCGTCACGGTCGTTTCGGCGACCGGGCTGATCTTGAACTCGGCGGGACCGTTCTCGTTATCCTGCGGAACTACCAACGCGACGTTCTCGATCTGGTTGGCGGCGGCAAACTCCTTGGCCGTGGCCTTCAATTCCGACTGGTTGGGGCCGATTAAATTGACGAACGACGAGAGCTTCTGGTCGGCGTTCTTGGCCACCGTCTTGTCGAGCTCCTTCACCAACGAAGCCAACGACTTGTCGGCCTTGCGGGAAAACACCATCACAACCGGCTTGTTGCCCAGCATGCATCGATAGCAGAAATTGTCGCCAACTTCCTTGCCGTCGTTGACCGCTCCGCCGCACTTTTCGACGTCAAACGCGGGGACCAGGTCGCCCGGTTGCAAACCGCTCTTCAACTCGGCAGCCACAACCGTCGCGCTGGCCAAACCGATCGCCAAAACCAAGGTGAGAATCGCTTTCATCGTGGACACTCCTCCTGTTAACGTGAGGCAATTATGAAAACGCCGCGATTTCAACGTGTACGCGACGCGAAAACAGCTTGAACAATCTTGAACCGTTCGGTTGTCAGGTTAGAAACCGTATCGACTCACTCGATGCGGCGGCCCAGGTAGGTCGGAGTTGTCATTTCGGTCGGCTGATGCACGCCTGGTTGGGTGGGAAGGCCCATGCCCAGTCTCAGCGGTATTTTAGACATCTGGCCGCCAAACGCAAATGAAAATCCCGTCAGGCCGGTAGCCGAGCCGGAACCCCGGGTCGGTAGCCCCTGCACAGGCAACGGCCCGCGAGGCTCAATCGAGCGGCAAGTCTGTGACAGCCCCAGGGTTGGGTTTTGCCTATCCGCACCCAGGAAAGTAGATTGGGTTCTGTAGCCGGCCTCCACGAGGCCGGTCCGCGGCCAATGAACTGGCACGAACTCAATAGAGAAACCCCACCATGAAGCCAACGGTCCTGTTAATCCTATCAACTCTCTTGGCCGCGCTGGGGGCTGCCGCCGACAACATATTGTCCGACTCCGAGAAGAAGGACGGCTGGCTGTTACTATTCGATGGCAACACGCTCGACGGCTGGATGACCAGCAGCAGCAAACCCAGCCAACGTCCGGTCGAGGATCACGCGATCAACCCGCACGGCTGCGGCGGCTACATGATGATTCACGAAAAGCCTTGGGCCGACTTCGTGCTATCACTCGATTTCAAGATCGCCAAGGGTTGTAACAGCGGCGTGTTCTTTCGCACCTTCCCGCTGACGCCGCGACCCGGCAAGGACGTGGGCTTTAACGGACTCGAAATCGCCATCGATGACACGACGAATGCCGGCTTTCACGACACCGGCGCCATTTACGACCTGGTCAAACCCAAGACCAACGCCATGAAGCCCCTCGGCCAGTGGAATCACCTGCTCCTCACCTGCGACAAGAACCGCATTGCGATCGAGGTCAACGGCCAAGAGGTTACCACGATGGACCTCGACGAGTGGACCGCCAAGAACAAGCGGCCAGACGGTTCCGACCACAAGTTCGACGTGGCCTATAAGGATCATCCCCGCCAAGGTTACATCGGGCTTCAAGACCACGGCGGCAACTGCTGGTACAAAAACATCAAGCTGAAAAAGCTGTAGTAATCAGAGCCTTAGACCGCAGGTACTTCGGTTGGACGAGAGCAGCGATGGTTGAGCGAGACCCCGTGACCGAACTCGTCGAGCGTCTCCGAAGCGACCAGCGGCAGCGCTGGCTGGCCGGGGATCGCGTTCTCGTCGAGTCGTATGCGCAGGAGCATCCCGAGCTAGCCGAGAATGACGAGGGCTTTCTTGACTTCATCTACGGCGAGTATTGCTTGCGCGAAGAGCTTGGAGATGGCGTTCAGCTAGAAGAATACTTCAGCCGGTTCCCGCAGTTCGCTGAGCGGCTGAAGCCGCTGTTTGAGGTGCACCAGGCCATAGCGGATCCGGCAACTGACGTGCAGCCGGCAGACAAGCAGCCGGGCCGGCGGTTTCCGCTGCGGCTCAATTGCCCGCATTGTCACAACCCAATCGAAGTGGTCGCCGACACACCGGACGATGAGATCCTGTGCCCGTCGTGCGGCAGCTCCTTCCGGTTGGACTCAGACCGCACACAGACCTGGAGCAAGGACAAGCTGCCGACGCTGGGCAAGTTCGAGTTGATCGAAGCGATCGGACGTGGGGCTTTTGGCACAGTCTATCGGGCACGCGACACGCAGTTGCACCGCATGGTCGCCGTCAAGGTTCCGCGCAGCGGA